>DNFG01000342.1:3559-9289 GCA_003487005.1 Bryobacterales bacterium | reverse complement strand
CTCGGGTTCCTTCGCCATGGCGCGTTTCAGGATGGGGCTGAGGCGGCCGGCAAGGGCGGCGGAATCGAGTTCGAGGCCCGGGGCCTCCTCGTGGGCGATTTTGTAAACGAGGGCGCTGAGGGTTTCGGCCTGAAAGGGTTTGCGTCCGCCGAAGACTTCGTAGGCGACGACGGCGAGGGCATACTGGTCGCTGCGGCCGTCCACACGGTCGGCGCGGATCTGCTCGGGAGACATGTAGAACGGGGAGCCGAGCACGGTGCCGGTCATCGTCATGGTGTGGGAGACGAGCTTGGCGACGCCGAAATCGGTGATCTTGAGGCGGCCATCGCTGGTGATGAGGAGATTGGCGGGTTTGACGTCGCGATGGATGACACCCTGGGAGTGGGCGTAATCGAGGCCTTCGGCCGTCTGGCGGAGGAGTTTGAGGACGAGGCCGTGATTGCCGGGGCGGGTCTTTTCCATGACCGCGGCGAGGGTCCGGCCAGGCACGTACTCCATGGCGATGTAGGCGACTACCTCGTTCGGGCGCATTTCGGCGTAGCCGACCTGGTAGATGGTGACGATGTTGGGGTGCGAGAGGCGGCCGGCGGACTGGGCTTCGCGGGCGAGGCGGTCCTGCATGTGGCGGCGTTCGGATTCGTCGCTAATGTCGTACAGTTTGATGGTCTTGAGAGCGACGTCGCGCTGAATGAGGGGGTCGAAGCCGCGGTAGACGATGCCCATTCCGCCGCGTCCAAGCTCCTCGTGCACCTCGTAAGGCCCAAACCGTAACATTAGGGAAAGTATAAACCCAACGGCGCGGGGGCGTATTCTGATAGGAGGACGCCATGTTCAGCCTTGTTTTGGCCCTGCTCTGGCTTGCGCCACCCCCAACATTCACCGTCGAAGGGCGGTTTCAGCCCGCGGCGCAGGGTTCGGTGACGATCTACGGTTCGGCGACGCCCTTTACCGAATCCGCGCTGAGCGACCCGGGCGGCCGGTTCCGGTTCCGCAATCTGGAAGCGGGGACGTACACGCTGAGCGTGTTCGTGCCGGGGCGCGGGGAGGCGCGGCAAACGGTGGTGGTGACCCCCTCGACGGCCGACGCGCGGCGGCGCGTGCGGGTCGAAATGCAGATGGACGACCTGCGGCTTCGCCGTGATGTCGCGGCGGGTGTGTCGTTGCGCGCGCTGTCGATTCCGCAAGGGGCGCGGCGCGAGTACGACGAAGCGCAGAAGCGGCTCTCGCGGCGGGATGTCGAGGCGGCGGAGAAGCACCTGTCGCAGGCGGTCGAAATCGCGCCGAATTATGGAGAGGCCTGGAACAATCTGGGGACTTTGGCCTACCAAACGCAGCGCTTCGAGCGCGCGGCGGAGATGTTCCGGCGAGCGCTGGAGACCGACGACACGTTGTACGCGCCGCTCGTCAATCTCGGCGGGGTGCTCTTGAACCTGCAGCAGTTCGCCGAGGCCGAGCATTTCAACCGGCACGCGGTGCTCAAACAGCCTGGCGACGCGCTGGCGCAGTCGCAACTCGGAATGAACCTGCTGGCGCTGGGGCGCCTGGATCAGGCCGAGAAGCACCTGTTGGAAGCGATCCGGCTCGATCCGGCGCACTTTTCGCATCCGCATCTGCACCTGGCGGAGGTTCTGTGGCGGCGTGATGACAAACGCGGGGCGGCCGACGTGCTGGAGCGGTTCCTCGGTCAGCATCCGGACTACCCGGCCGCCGCCGAAATGCGCAGCAAGATCGCGGAGATCCGCGCCGCGGCGCCGCGCTGATCAGGGCACCAGGGGGATGTGGCCGGCGTTATTGGTGGCGCCGCCGCCCTTGAACACCTTGTTGCCACCGGCATCGAATTGCGGCCCGGATTTCGGCACCGCCGCGCCCCAATCGGCGACACTCTTGGCCGAAGGGACAAAGGTCCGGCAGTACTCTTCCAACTGATCGATTCGGATCGCCTCCTTGTGGAAGTGGCCGACGCGGCCGTAGGCGACGCGATCTGTGGAAAGCGTGGTGCCCGCCGCTGGTCCATCGCCCTGGATCATTCGGCCATAGTGGGCGGCGGGATCGCCACCTTCGAACACGGCGCCGCCGCGCGACCCGGTTCGCAGCACGGGGCCGTCCTTGAAGGGCGGATTGTGGCCTTGACTGACACCTTTCGCGGTCACCATGTCGATGCGAACGCACTCAACGACATTCGTTCCTGGGATCCTCCGCGCCCAGATCTCGCTGCCGGCATTCGTGTGGACGAAGCCCTTGTCGTCGAGCTTCATGGGTTTGATATTCGTGAACCGCTGGCTGAGCCAGGGGTACAGGTCCTTGCTGAGGGACCGGTTGCGGAACTCGGGGAAGTCGGAGAAGGGGATCGCGCCGGACCTGGGGTCCCGCGCCTTGATAGTGGCGGGCATATCGGCCAGCGAATTGGCCTTGGCGGGCTTTTCGGTGAAGCCGCCCTGCTCGGCGTCGGCCCGCAGAGCCTTTCCATCGCTTCTCTTGGTGCGCAGGTAGGAGATCATCCGCTCGATGCCCGCGAGGCCCAGGTCGCGAATGAGCATGGAAGCGAATTTGGCGAGGTGTTGCGCGGCCTCGCGCAAGTGGGAGGTGTGGGTGGCGTTCACGGCGCAGGCCAGCCACCCCCCGAACGACGTGAAGTAGTCCGCAATCTGGGTGACGATGCCGGCTCCATAAAACAGGCACTGGAAGAAGCGCACATATTTGGCCGGGGACAGCGCGATGGCGCCCAGCACGGCCACCAGAATGGGAATGCTGGCAATCAGTTCCTTCACGACGTGAGCGCCCGCGGTGGGCATCTCTTCCAGGGCCATCCACGCGCTGGCGGCCAGTTTCTGGGCGGTGGTCATCTGCGCGACCGGCATCAACAGGCCGTTGCCCGCGAACCATTGCTGGAACCGCTCGGCCTCCGCGGCGTCGGGAATCTGGCGGACCCAGGCGAGGTGTTTGCCCTCCGGGGAGACGAACGTCTTCGATTCGATAATGTAGCCCGCATCCATCGGCCGGTTGGACTTCTTCACCAGAGGCAGCAGGCGCGCGGCCCACTCCGACAGGCCATTGGTATTCGGCAGACGGTTCGCGGCCAGTTTCAGGTCATCCCACGAGGCCCGGACCGGGCATCTCGCCGCCGTGAGCCGGTAATCCACCACCACCAGGCCCGGCGCCGGCATCCTGGCGGACTTCTGACAGGGAACCTGCGACGGGTTCCCGTTGTTCATTTGGATACAACCCTCGCAGGTTTTGACGTTCAGTTCGAGTTTGGGCATTCCGTCCTCCTGATCCGATAGGCGGAATCGGAGTCCGGGTTGCGTCAGCCGCGTTCTTCAGCGTGGCTCGACGGCGGCCGGTTTGGCGCGGCCGGTGTTCATCTTTTCGGGAAGGACGAACACCTTCCCGTCGCGCGTGCAGAAGTAAATCAACGATTTCGATGGTTCGAGCGGGTTGCCGTCCGCCCAGAGCGCGTAGAAATCCGGGTGGGCGTTCAGGGGTTTGCGGGCGTAGCTGTGGTTGCGTTCGCTGCCTTTCGTCAGCTCCCGGACGCGCCGCCAGCGGGCGCCCTGATCGCGGCTGAGCCACATCACCATGCCGCCGCCTGTGCCGAAGGGTTGCGGGCCCGGATCGGTGGGGGCGATGACGCGCCAGGCGCCGTCTTTTTCGACGTAGAGCGCGCCGTGGTCGTAGTTGTGGTCGGATTCGCCCATCCGGCGGTGCTCCCACTCGCGGCCGGTCCAGCGGGCGGTGTGCCACTCGAAGGGGCCGCTCGCGGGGCCGGGTTCGTAGCCTTTGGAGGTCAAATAGAGGATCACCGGGCGGCCCTGGGCGTCAAAATCGAGGTCTTTCAGGTACACATTGCGATCCTGGCTGACGGAATCGAGCACGAGCGCCGGGTTGCGGATATCGGTGAGCGGGAGTTGGACGGCCTCGCCCTTCGCATTGCGCCAGGTGCGCCCGGCGTCGGGGGTTTCGAGGTAGTAGATATTGGAGCGGTAGTTCAGGCCCTTGCCCGCGCGCCCGGTGGAGGGGTGCATGTCGAACGCGGTGGCGACATGGCCGCCGCGGGGCCACGAAATCTGATAGTCGCCCATGTCGATGTGCGCGAGCATTTCAGGCTCGCTCCAGGCGCGGCCATCGCGGGAACGGGCGGAGAACAGGCGGCGCTGGCCGTTGCGGTAGAGCGTCTGGAGGAACAGGAATTCGCCACGTTCCGCGAGATACCACGGTTGTGGATAGCTGAAATTCGTGGTGCTGACGAGTTCCCATTCCTCGATGTCGAACGGCTTCTTCGACCGGTGGATGTAGGCGGGCCGCGAAGTGCCGTGGGCGGCGGAAAAGACCCACAAATGGCCCGCCGCGTCGATGGAAAGCACGGGATTATCGTGGGCATCCTCGGTCTTTTTGTTGAGCAGGCGGACTGGGCGGGCGACTTCGCCGGTCCGGTGATCGTAGAAGCCGACGAGGTGGACGAGTTCGTCCTTCCGCTCGGAGATATTGCCGTTCGAGCCGCCGAGGACGAAGAAGGTTCTGCGCGCTTTCTCCGAATAGACCGCAATGGGCAGATGCCACTGCGGGTAGGTGGCGAAGCCGCCGGAGTACTTGTAGCGATGTTCGGTCGTGACCGGCTGATTCATGTACCAGATGCCGCGGTAGCCGTCCCAGGGTTGCGGAGTCAGGTCGGCGAAGAGAAGAAGGAGGGCAAGCAGGGGCATGACGAGGGGTAGTGTATCAGAGCCCTCACGCCGGCCTGCTGCCTACTTGCTCTCCTCCACCGGCTTGTGCATCTTCAGCCATTCCTGGCCGTCCTTGGACATGAAAAAGTCCATCCAGACGTAATGCAGCTTCTTTCCGTCCGCGACTTCGACGCCATGGTTGGAGCCGAGGGGAATGTGGAGGAGGGCGAATTCGGGCAGAATTACGTGGTCTTCGTCGGCGAGTACTGTGATTTCGTTGTCCTTCAATCCAAGGAAGAACTGCTCGAGCATCGGATGCTTGTGGCGGCCGACCGCGTCCGGGCCGGTGGTTTCGACGGTGCCGAGCGCCATCCGCGGGACGAAGTTCTCGGGGAGCAGGGTCCGGCTGATCGTTTTCGGGCTCTTGATCGCCTCGTGGTAGGCGGGACATTCGCTGAACTTTTTGACCAGCGGGGCGGCGTTATTCTCGGGATATTTGGCGAATTCCTCGAGATCCTGGGCATTGAGCGCGCGGCGGAGGCGCAGGGCGTGGAGCGTTTCGCCGGGGGCGGCTTCGAGGGTCCACGACCAGCCCTGGGGCGCCCGGGCGATGGTTTCGCCGGAGACGTCGAAGACCTGCTCTCCGGCCGTGATCCGTCCCTTTCCGGCGAGGATCAGCCAAACGACAGCGGAATCGGCCACCGCCGCCTCCCGGTGCTCCAGCGAAGCAGGGATGCTCACCAGCGCGGCCTCCACCTCCGGCACCGCCCCCGCCAGCACCGTCTGCACCCGGACCTGCCCGGGCGCGGCATACAGGTCCAGCAATTCGACCGGGATGGCGGACTGGCGCGGCCTGGAGCACGCGGACAACAGCAGCGCGGCCGTCACGAGCAGCCTTGCAGACAGAATTCGTCTCAACATGATGCCTCCATCATAGAGAAGGCGGAGATGGCTAGCAGCTTGCCGCTTTGGCCTTGCCGCCCACGGGGAAGTAGCGCTTGACGTTCTCGCCCAGCAACTGCCAGAAGCCCTTGTCGAGGTTCGAGCGGATGGCGACATAGCACTCGTC
>DNFG01000342.1:0-3207 GCA_003487005.1 Bryobacterales bacterium | reverse complement strand
CATCATGGTGAACTCCTCGACGAGGCGCTTCTGCTGGTCGAGGGGATAGCGTTTGAAGTGCATCGAGCAGGGCTGAAGCATGCCGTCGGCGGTGACGACCAGGAAGCGCAGGCCGGCCTTGCAGCCGGGGCGGCCGTCGTTTTCGAAGAACTCGCGGGTGTGTTGGAGGGTGGTCGGCGCGGAGACGAGCCAGTTGGTTTCATCGCGGCGCTGTTCGACGCGGTCGAGTTGGGTCTTGAGCTGGACGAGGTCGGTGGGGAACAACTCGCGGTTGCCGGTCCTCCGGGCCGAGTAGGCCGAGTAGCAGAGATTGACGCCCCATTTGCGGGCCTGGTCGGCGTTGTCGTTGATGTGCGGAAGGTTTTCGGACGTGATGCAGCTGTTCAGCACGATGTCGTCGTGGCCGAAAGCGGCGCACTTGGGGACGACGTCGTTGAGGTGGTCAAACAGGCCCGGGACCACGCGGAAATCGTCGTGGCGTTTGTCGGGAAAATCGAGCGAGACGGAGAACTGATCGACGCCCGCTTCGCGGAGGCGCAGGTAGCGTTCGGGGGTCATCAGCGACCAGCTCGACACCAGAATGATGTACGGCAGCGTGTTCGGCTGCTTGATGTTCCGGACCACCTCTTCGAGATCGTCCCGCATCAGGGGTTCGCCGCCCGAAACCTGGACGACACAGGGTTTCAGGGTGTCCATGTAGCGGCCGAACTCTTCGGGGCGGAGGTTGTTTGAGTCGTCGCGCGGGCCGCCATGGTCGCAATGGCGGCAATAGCAGGTGCAGGAATCGGTGACCTCGAAGGAAACCACGATGGGCCTCCCCGCGATCCAGTTCAACGAACCCTGCCGGATGATTTCCAGCGACTGGCGAAGAGGTAGCTTCTGCATAGACGACCCAAACGCCTTAGCATACCAAGAGATCCTGTTATCTGGCAAGGAGAAGGGAGCGCTTCATGAACCGGGCCGGAGGGATCGGGATGCGCCGGACGCCACGTCTCCCCCGAAGGATCGACGGACCCTCATAATGGAACAAATGCGCGAATGCAATTCGGAGGAGCGCGCAACCGCTGGGAATCCAGTTCTGATCCTCGCTTTCCACGCCCTCGAGGAGAAAGGGGATGTTCTGTCTTACCCGCCTTCCCTTTTGGGCGAGGCTGTGCAGCGTCTGCTCGATGCCGGCTGGGAGGCGGTGACGGTGAGCGGAGGCGCAGCGCGGCTTCGCTCGGGCACCCCGGTGGGCAGGCGCCTGTTTGCGGTCAGTTTTGACGACGGGTACCGGTCGGTCTGGGATGAGGGCTTCCCGGTGCTGGAGCGGCTGGGCGTGCCGGCGACCGTCTTCATCAACGGGCGACCTGACGTCTCGGGCGCACTCTCCCCGATGGAGGGCCGGACCCGGATGACGGCCGCGCATATACACGCCTGGGCGGCAGCGGGAGGGGAGGTGGGCGCGCATACCATCACCCACCCGGACCTCACGTTGCTGACCCAAGCCGCTCTTCACCAGGAGATGGCCGAGTCGAAATCGGCACTGGAGGAGATCACGGGGGCAGCCGTCACCAGCTTCGCCTACCCGTTTGGCTTTCACGATGCACGCGTCCGCGCCGCGGCGCGACAGCATTTCCAGTGTGCGTGCAGCACGGAGCAGGGCATCGCGGGGCCAGGGAGTGATCTGTATTCGCTTGCGAGAATCGAGATGGCGGATTTTCGGGACCGGGCCCGGTTGCGGCTCCTGTCCGGGCCATGGCTGGGTGCCTGGCTCGCGCTACTCGCCGGACCGCGATGGCTGAGCCAGCGGCGACTTCGGCGGCGGGTCCGGGCGGAGGCGGAGGCGCAAGGATGAGCCGGCGGCTGCGTTTCTGCATGGTCACCACCTTTTACCCGCCCTACGGGTTCGGAGGCGATGCGATCTACGTGCAGCGCCTGTCCCGCGAACTCGCCGCGCGCGGCCACGAGGTGGACGTCGTGCACAGCATCGAGGCCTATCGGGCGCTGGGCGGCAAGGCGGGTGAGCGTCCGGCAGTGGTCGAGGAGATGGACGGGCGGCTGCGCATCCATGGTTTGCGCAGCCCGGCGGGGCTGTTGTGGCCGCTGGCCGTACAACAGACCGGCGGACCGGCGTTCCGTGCGCGCACGCTGCGCGCCCTGCTCGATCGGGACTATGACGTGATCCACTATCACAACATCTCCCTGGTGGGCGGGCCTGAAGTCCTCAACTATGGACGGGCAATCAAGCTCTACACGATGCACGAGTACTGGCTCGTTTGTCCGACCCACGTTCTGTTCCGGGATGGCGTGGAGGCATGCCCGGAGCCCCGCTGCCTCACCTGCATCCTGCGGCAGAAACGCCCGCCCCAGTTGTGGCGCTACACCGGCAAACTCGCGCGCGCCGCGCGCTCCGTGGACCTGTTCCTCGCGCTAAGCCGGTTCAGCCTTGAGATGCACCGGGCCCGCGGACTGGAAGGGCGCATGGAGGTGTTGCCGACCTTTGTCCCGCGTCCATCGGAAGAACTGCCGCCGCTAACGGAGGCGGGCGCCCCGGAGAACGCCACGCCGCCGCCGTTCTTTCTCTTCGCCGGGAGGCTGGAGAGGTTGAAGGGCCTCCATACCCTGATTCCAGTCTTTCCCCGGAATATCGCTGCCGAGCTCTGGATCGCCGGGGAAGGAAGCGAATCCGCCGCCCTGCGCCGCCTCGCCGCGGATCATCCCGGCGTCCGGTTTCTCGGCCATGTCCCGGAGCCGCGCCTCTCCGCGCTCATGCGGGCCGCTGTCGCGCTGGTGATGCCTTCGCTTTGCTACGAAGCCTCGCCGCTCGTCGTCGCCGAAGCATACCGGCAAGGGACGCCCGTGGTTGCGCGCCGGCTTGGGGGGATGGCGGAGGCCGTGGAGGATGCGGCTGGCGGACTTTTGTATGACAAGGATGAGGAGTGCCCGGAGGCACTCCGGCGCCTGCTGCAGAGTCCGGGGGAGCGCCGCCGGTTCGGCGAGAGCGGCCGGGCCGCCTACGAGCGTGATTTGACTCCGGAGGCCCATCTGGAAAGATACTTTCAGTTAATTGAGGAGGCGGGGGAGACTCGAAGATGAGAGATTTGCTGATCGTTGCCATGCTTTTTGCCCTTCCCGGGAACATTGCCGGGCAGACTGTGCTGGGCAGTCTTTCGGGCATGGTTCGGGACGAGGCGGGTGCCGGGATCCCGGGCGCGAATATCGAGA
>DNFG01000367.1:23654-23781 GCA_003487005.1 Bryobacterales bacterium | reverse complement strand
GCATGCCGTAGTAGGCTTCCGGGGAACCGAGGCCGTAGATGCAACTGACGCTGGCGACGATGACGCAATCGCGGCGCTCGAAGAGGGAGCGGGTGGCGGCGAGACGGAGTTTGTCGAGTTCGTCGTT
>DNFG01000367.1:0-23310 GCA_003487005.1 Bryobacterales bacterium | reverse complement strand
GCCTCGGGCTGGTAGTAGTCGTAATAGCTGACGAAGTATTCGACGGCGTTGTTGGGGAAGAACTGCTTGAATTCCTGGTAGAGTTGGGCGGCGAGGATCTTGTTATGGGCGAGGATGAGGGCGGGGCGGCCGGTGAGTTCGATGACCTTGGCCATTGTGAAGGTCTTGCCGGAGCCGGTGACGCCGAGCAGGACCTGGTGGGGGTCGCCGTCGTGAACGCCGCGGACGAGGGCTTCAATGGCGGCGCCCTGGTCGCCGCGGGGCTGATAGGTGGTGCCGAGTTGGTAGGCCACGTACTTCAGTATAGGGAGTCAGCGGCGAGGGGCCCGTTCATCGAGGCGGGCGTTGAATTCGCAGCCGAACATGGCGGAGAGGCTGAGGAGGTACATCCAGACGATGAGGGCCATGACGGCGCCAATGGAGCCATAAAAGACGTTGTAATTGGCGATATTGCGGACATACCAGGCGAAGCCGGCGGTGAGGGAGAGCCAGAGGATGGAGGCGAAGATGGCGCCGGGCCAGACATGGCGGCGGCGTGGGGCCTGGGGTCCGAATCGGTACATCACGGCGGTGACGGCGACGATGGCGGCGAAGGCGACGGCGATGCGTATGGCGTGGGCGATCAGATTGACCCCGCCGGCGAGGACTTCGCCGGCATCGAGAAAGCCGAGTTGGGTGAAGATCCAGGTTTCGACGCGGTCACCAAAGAGGAGTAGGGCGGAGGCGAGCAAAACGGGGATGAGGGAGCCAATGACAAGGACGATGGCGAGGAGGCGTTGGCGGACGATACCTCGGGAGTGGGGGCGGCGGTAGGCGGCCTGGTAGGCCTCGAGGAGGCTGGTGGTGACGCCAGAGGCGGCCCAGGCGGCGAGGAGGGTGGCGACGATGGGAATCGCGGCAGGGCGGGCGCCGCGGGCGAGGAAGTTATTGATGAGGGCGTCGACGCCGGGAGGGGCGACCTGGAAGAGCCAGGTTTCGATGCGTTGGGAGACGGCCGGAGCGTTGGCCTGCACAAGGAGGGTGGTGACGGTGGTGAGTACGGGGAAGAAGGCGAGGAGTGCGGAATAGGCTGCGCCCTTGGCGAAGCCGAGAGCACCGTGAGAATAGGTGCCGTGGAGGGCGGCGCGGAAGGTGGCCCAGTAGAGCGCCATCAGGTTCCATCTTGACGCAGAGGGGAGGCTACAATCAAAGGACGAATTTGTGATGGAGGGCATTGGGAATGACTGAAGACACAAGAACTGACGCAAATTGGGCGGATCATGCGCGAAGTCTGGAGCCGGAGGCGGTGCCGACGGGACGGCGGGGGTTTGTGGTGACGAGTCTGGCGGCGGGTTTCGCGCTGGCGACGCAGCCGGTGTCGGCGCAGACGATTACGACGGGGACGGAGGGGTTGACTGCGGGGGAGGTGAAGATTCCGGCGGCGGGCGGGGCGATGCCGGCGTACCGGGCGCAGCCCGCGGGCGGTAAGGGTCTGCCTGTGGTGCTGGTGGTTCACGAGATTTTTGGGGTCCACGAGTACATCAAGGACGTGTGCCGGCGGTTCGCGAAGGCGGGGTATCTGGCGGTGGCGCCGGATTTGTATGCGCGGCAGGGGCGCGTGGACAACCTCGAGGGGATCCAGGAGATCTTCAAGGTGGTGTCGCAGGTGCCGGACGCACAGGTATTGGGGGACCTGGACGCGGCGGCGGCATGGGCGGCGGCGAACGGGGGTGACGGGGAGAAGTTGGGCGTGACGGGGTTCTGTTGGGGCGGACGGATTGTGTGGTTGTATGCGGCACATCAGCCGAAGGTGAAAGCGGGCGGGGCGTGGTATGGGTCGCTGGTGGCGCGGGCGAATTCGAACGCGGCTTTGCAGCCGAAGCATCCGGTGGATGTGGCGGGTGCGCTGAAAGGGCCGGTGCTGGGGTTGTATGGAGAGGCCGACCAGGGGATTCCTGTGGGGACGGTGGATCAGATGCGCGCGGCGCTGAAGGCGGCAGGGGACCGGTCGGAGATCATTTTATATCCGAAAGGCAATCACGGGTTCCATGCCGATTACCGGCCGATGTATCAGAAGGAGCACGCGGAGGACGGCTGGAAACGGCTGCTGACATGGTTCAAGCGACACGGCGTGGCGTAGCGGCGCTGGGACTGGCGGGGGCGCTGGCGTTTGGGCTGGCGGGTCCGGCGCGGGCACAGCGGGTGGTGGTGGTGTCGTTCGACGGATTGGGTCATGAATTCCTGACGTCGGAGCCGACGGCATCGGAGTTGAAGGTATTTCAGCGATTGCGGCGGGAGGGGGTGACGGCGGCGGGCGTTCAGCCGCATTTTCCGTCGACGACGTCGAATTCGCACGCGGCGCTGTTCACGGGGGCGTACGGGGACGTGTCGAACATCACGTCGAACAGCATGCCCGTTCTGCCTCGGGGGGAGCACCGGTTCACGGAGCGGGGTGTAGGGTTCCGGAGCGATCAACTGGCGGCGGAGCCGTTCTGGGTGACGGCGGCGCGGCAGGGCAAGCGGGCGGTGGCGCATCAGGCGACGCAGGCTTTCCCGTTCCGGGAGTTCAACACGAGGGCAGGGGCGGTGGTGGTGAACGGGTATCAGACGAGGACGCTGGCGGGGTGGCAGGCGGTGGAGTTAATGGATGGGGTGGCGGCGGAGTGGGGGGCGGGACCGTGGCGATTCCGGGCCATGGTGCGGGGCGGGGCGGCGGTGGTGGAGGAAGTGACGGGTTCCGGGGGGCGGGTGAAGGTGAAGGGGGCGAAGGTGGAGAGTGCGCCGCCGCGGGGCCGGGGGCTGGCGCGGCGGTTCAGCGAGGGGCTGTTTCTGGATCACGCGGAGCATCCGGTGGGGGTGCATTTCCGCCTGTTCCGGAAGGGAGGCGGGTGGCTGCTCGTGCAGTCGCCGGCGCAGGAATTGGGGCTGCATGACGGGGAGCGACGCAATGACGGAGAGGTGCGGCGGATGCTGCGGGAGGAGGGGGGCAGTATTGGGAACGGGGCAGCGGCGCTGCTGCGGAAGGGCGTGCTGAACGAGGCAGAGTATCTGGAGACGGTCGAGTTGCAGATCCGGCAGACGGTGCGGCACGCGGGATGGCTGGACCGGCGGTTCCGTCCGGATTTGCTGCAGAGTTATCTGCCGTTTCCGGATGAGATGGATCATGTGTGGCTGGGGCGGGAGGGGCCGTGGCGGGCGTGGGCGTACGCGGCGGTGGACGAGGGGGCGCGGGGATTTGCGCGGCTGGCGGGGCGGAAGGACCACTTGGTATTCGTTTCCGATCACGGGATGGCGCGGGTGCAACGGGGGGTGAATGTCAACGAAGTGCTAAAACGGGCGGGGTTGACGGGGAGGGCGGTGCATTTGTACAACTCAGTGCTGGTGAACACGACCGATTGGAAAGAGGGGGTAGTGAAGGCGGAGGAGAGGGGGACGGTGGTGGCGGAGATCCGGACGGCGTTGGAGCGGGTGAAGGATCCGGAGACCGGGGCGAGGGTCGTGACGGCGTTCTTCACTCCGGAGGAACACGGGGAGTTGTATGGGATCGGAGGGCCGGCGGGGGCGGATCTGTATTTTGATTTGATGGCGGGGTGGCGAGTCGTGGACGGGCGGGATGGGGACGTGGTGGTCCGGTTCGAGGAGCCATCGGGGACACACGGGTTCGACCCGCTGAGGCGGGACATGCTGGCGATTTGTGTGGGTCGTGGGCCGAGATTGCCGCGCGGGGGGCAGTGGGGGCGGCTGCGATCGGTGCAGATTGCGCCTCTGGTGATGGATTTATTGGGTGTGGGTCCGCCCCGAGACGCTCGGGGGGTGAGTCCGCTGGCATTGCAAGTGCAAGGTCCGGCGCGTTAGCGTGGAAGATGGCCCGGAGTGCGGGCAAACGAAACTGGAACAGCATGGATTGGTTTAAGAGATCGAAGAAGGTGGAGCGTGTGGCGGAGGATGATCCGCGGCATGTCCGCACCGAAGGATTGTGGATCAAGTGCGACGGTTGCCGGCAGATTATCTGGCGCAAGGATCTGGAAGAGAACCTGAACTGCTGTCCGAAGTGCGGGTTTCATTTCAAGGTGGATGCGCGGACGCGGCTGAAGCACCTGCTGGACGGTGGGGAGTGGACGGAGCATGACGCGGGGCTGGTGTCGACGAATCCGCTGGAATTTGTGGATTCGAAGGCGTATTCGGACCGGCTGGTGTCGATGCGGAAGGCGACGGGTTTGCAGGACGCACTGATCGCGGCGACGGGGCGGATCGAGGGGCGGACGGTAGAGGTGTGTTCGCTGGAGTTGAAGTTCATTGGGGGTTCGATGGGGGCGGTGATGGGGGAGAAGATCACGCGGGCGATCGAGCGGTCGCTGGAGACGGGGCATCCGTTGATCATCGTGTCGGCGTCGGGTGGGGCGCGGATGCAGGAGGGGGCAGTGAGCCTGATGCAGTTGGGCAAGATCAGCGCGGCGCTGATGTTGCTGGACAAGGCGCGGATCCCGTTCATTTCATTGATGACAGATCCGACGACGGGGGGAGTGACGGCATCGTTCGCGATGCTGGGGGATTTGAACATCGCGGAGCCGGGGGCGTTGATTGGATTCGCGGGGCCGAGGGTGATCGAGCAGACGATCCGGCAGAAGCTCCCTGAGGGGTTCCAACGGTCGGAGTTTGTACTGCAGCACGGATTCCTGGACGCGGTGGTGCCGCGGCCGGAACTGCGAGCGTTTATTGCACGGTCGCTGGATTTCTTCTGTGGACCGGCCCAATAGAGGGAGGGAGCGATGATCTCCCTGGTGAATGCGGGCAAGCGATTTGGTCCGCGGGTGCTGTTTGAGGGGCTGAACTGGCTCGTGACGCCGCAGGACCGGGTGGGCCTGGTGGGGGCGAACGGGACGGGGAAGACGACGCTGCTGAAGATGCTCGCGGGGATCGAGCAGGCGGATCTGGGCGAGATTACGAAGCAAAAAGGGCTGCGGGTGGGGTATCTTCCGCAGGATGGGCTGAACCTGTCGGGGCGGACGGTGTTCGACGAGTGCCTGTCCGTTTTCGACGAACAGAGGGAGATGGAGCGGGAGATCGAGCGGCTGGCCCACGTGTTGTCAGACACGGATCCGGCGTCGGAGGAGTACGCGGAAGCGGCGGATCGATACGCCTCGCTGGACTCGCATTTCCGGAACCTGGACGGTTATTCGCTAGAGGCAAAGGTGGGGACGGTGCTGACGGGTCTGGGCTTCCCGAAGGACGATTGGGGGCGGCGGACAGAGCATTTTTCGGGCGGCTGGCAGATGCGGATCGCGCTGGCGAAGTTGCTGCTGCAACAGCCCGATTTGCTCCTGCTGGACGAGCCGACGAACCATCTGGACCTGGAAGCGCGGAACTGGCTGGAGGAGTATCTGACTTCGTATCCGAATGCGTTCGTGCTGATCTCGCACGACCGCTATTTTCTGGATGTGACGGTGCGCAAGATCGCGGAATTGTGGAACCGGGGGCTGCATTTCTACACGGGTAATTACGAGAAGTACCTGAAGCAGAAGACGGAGCGGCGGGAGTTGCTGGAGGCGGCGTACAAGAACCAGAAGGAGCGAATCGAGCAACTGGAGGCGTTCATCAACCGGTTCCGGGCGACGGCGACGAAGGCGAAGCAGGTGCAGTCGCGGATCAAGGAACTGGAGAAGATTGAGCGGATCGAAATTCCGCCGGATGAGCGGACGATTCACTTCTCGTTTCCGCAGCCGAAGGCTTCGGGGCGGGTGGTGGCGGAGTTTCGGGACGTAGCGAAAGCGTACGGCGAGAAGTTGGTGCTGGGCGGCGTCAACTTCGCGATTGAGCGGCACGACAGGGTGGCGTTGGTGGGGGTGAACGGGGCAGGGAAGTCGACGCTGATCAAGCTGCTGGCGGGAGCGGAGCCGCTGACGCGGGGCGAATACGCGCTGGGGCACAACGCGATGCCGGATTATTTCGCGCAGGATCAGTACAAGGAACTGGATCCGGAGGCGCGAATGCTGGACGATCTGGTGAGCGTGTCGAACGGGAAGACGATCACGGAGTTGCGGTCGTTATTGGGGTGTTTTCTGTTCTCCGAGGATGATGTCTACAAGCCGATCGGGGTGTTGAGCGGCGGAGAGCGGAACCGGTACGCGCTGGCTCGGCTGTTGTTGAATCCGTCGAATTTTCTGTTGCTGGACGAGCCGACAAACCACCTGGACATGCGCGCGAAGGACGTGTTGCTGAGCGCGCTGGAGGAGTTTTCGGGGACGGTGGTGTTTGTGTCGCACGACCGCTATTTCATCGACAAGCTGGCGACGAGGGTGTTTGAGATCGAGAACGGCGGGGTGCAGGTGTTTCCGGGCAATTACGAGGACTATTTGTACCGGAAGGCGGGGGGAGCTGGGGTAGTAGTGGAGACGGAGGTGGAAGAGGCCGTGGCGGCGGCGGTAGTTGAAAATGGGGCGGGCGCGGGGCCGGCGAAGCGGGTGAATCCGATCCGGGTGCAGAAGCTGAAGCGGCGGATGGCGGAGTTGGAGGGCGCGGCGGCGGGCCTGGAGACGGAGATTGCGAAGTTGGAGACGGCGCTGCAGAATTATGTGAGTGCTGAAGAAACGCAGAGGCAGAGCCGGTTGTTGGAGGAGAAGCAGGGGGCACTGGCCGCGGCGTTGGGGGAGTGGGAAGCGTTGGGGATGGAACTGGAGGAGGCGGGGTAGAGGCGGACGCAACCGGGCTTGGCTGGCTGGCGTCCATCGGAAGAGGATCGTTGGAGTAGCGCAAACGACAAGCCATGGCACAACGGATACTGATCGTCGAGGACGAAGACAAACTCCGGCGGGTGTTGAGCCTGCACTTGCAGGGCGAGGGATTCGAGACCGACGAAGCGCGGACGGCGGAGGAGGCGCTACCGCTGGCGGACCGGGCGGGGCTTGTTCTGACTGATCTGCGGCTGCCGACGGTGGACGGGCTGACGTTGATGGACCGGCTACGGCTGACGGCGCCGGCGACGCCGGTGGTGGTGATGACGGCGTATGGGTCGGTGGAAGTGGCGGTGGAGGCGATGAAGCGGGGGGCGGCGGATTTTCTTCCGAAGCCGTTTTCGCTGGATCACCTGATGACGGTAGTGCGAAAGGTGATGGAGGTGAAGTCGCTCCGGGAGGAGAATGTCCGGCTGAAGGAGGAATTGGGGCACCGGTACGCGTTCGACAACATCATCGGGCGGGGAGCGAAGATGCGGGAGATCCTGGCGAGCGTGGAGCGGGTGGCGCCGACGCGGACGACGGTGCTGTTGTGCGGTGAGTCGGGGGTGGGCAAGGATCTGATCGCACGCGCGGTCCATTTTCATTCACCGCGGGCGAAGCATCCCTTCGTGAAGATCAACTGCACGGCGATTCCCGAGAATCTGATGGAATCGGAGTTATTCGGCTACGAGAAGGGGGCGTTCACGGGGGCGGCGCAATCGAAGCCGGGCAAATTCGAGCAGGCAGACACGGGGACGGTGTTTCTGGACGAGATTGGGGACGTGCCGCCATCCATTCAGGTGAAGCTGTTGCGGGTGTTGCAGGAGCGGGAGTTCGAGAGGCTGGGGTCGAACAAGACGAAGTCGATCGATGTGCGGGTGATTGCGGCGACGAATGTGGATCTGCAGAGGGCGATCGAGGAAGGCAACTTCCGGGAGGATCTGTACTACCGGCTGAACGTGTTTCCGATGACGATCCCACCGCTGAGGGAGCGGCGGGAGGATGTGCCGTTTCTGGCGGAGCATTTTCTGGAGCGGTTCGCGGCGCAGCAGGGGCGGGCGACGCTGCGGTTATCGGCGGAAGCGCAGAGCAAACTGGTGCAGTATGACTGGCCGGGGAATGTGCGGGAGTTGGAAAACGTGATTGAGCGGGCGCTGGTGCTGGCGGGTGGAGACGTGTTGCGGGAGGACGATATCCGGCTGGATCACGCTCCGCGGCGCGGGTCGGGCAACGGAGGGGCGATGGTGAACGGGGATGGTTTTCTGCCGGAGGGCGTGTCCCTGGATCAGCACGAGCAGCAGTTGATCCGGGAGGCGCTGCGGCGCAGCGGAGGGAACAAGTCGCAGGCGGCGCGGTTACTGGGGCTCAGCCGCAACGCCCTGAGGTACAGGCTCGCACAAATGGGGCTGGATTAAGCCAGCGCGAGGCGGCGGCGGGCAACTGGGCGGGGAGGAGGACGCGGATGACTTCGCCGCGAGCGCCGGCGGCGAGGGCGTCCATTTGAGGGAGGGAGCAGAGGAGGCCGAGGCCAAAGATGGCGACGCGGGCGCCAGAGGCGAGTTGGCCGAGTTGATGGAGTTCATCGGGGGATGCTGCGCCTTCGTTGGCGCGGCCATCGAGGGTGACCAGAACACGGGTATCGGGGGATGGGAGTGCGCGGTGGCAGGCGATGGCGGCGAGCCAGCCGGATTCCAGGTTTGTGTTCCCAGCGGCCTGCCAGGCGGGCGCGGCATGGAGGACATGGGCGGTCAGGAGCGGGCCGGCCGGCGAAGGGGGGAGGACGATTCGGGCCTGACTGGAGAAGAGAACGATGGAGAGGAAGTCCCCGGGGGCGAGAGATTGGCAGACCTGGAGGGCGAGGGCGCGGAGGCCGGCAATTCCGGAGGCGCCCATTGATTCGGAGGTGTCGAGGACGAGGATGCAGTGGCGGCGAGGTTCAGAATCGATCATCTGAAGCCATGGTGCGGCTGGTAGTGGCTCAGGGAGTGAGCCTGTGCGGGGTGGTGGTCAGTTTTTGCGACGGGAGAGCCAGGTCTTGGTAAAGGTGGCGGCGAGGATGACGAGTCCGCCGAGGATGGCGAAGGGGCCGGTGCGTTCGGCGTGGAAGAACCAGGTCCAGATGGGGTTGGCGACGGGTTCGAGGAGGAGTAGCGTGGAGGACTCGAAGGCGGGGACGGAGCGCATGCCGCGGGTGAGGAGCCAGTAGGCCGCGCCGATCTGAACGAACCCGAGGTAGAGAACCAGGAGGGCGTCCTGGGTGGCGAAGGACGTGACGGGGAGCGCGGATGGCAAACAGAAGGCGAAAGCAAGAAGATTGCCGGCGGTGACGGTGGCGAGAGCGGCGCCGGGTTGGGCGTGGGCGGCCATCCAGCGGAGTCCGGCGAGGGTGAAGGCCCAGGCGATGGAGGAGAGAAGGCCGTAGACGTTGCCGCGGAAGGGATCCGGGGCGGTGGATTGGGGGTCCTGGACGCCGGCGAAGAAGAGGCTCATTCCGCCGGCGAGGGTGGCGGCGTAGAGGAGGTCGGAGCGGCGGACTGACTCTTTGAGGAGGAGTGGGCCGAGCAGGAGCATCCAGGCGGGGGCGGCGGACTGGAGGAAGATGGCGTTGGCGGAGGTGGTGAGCTTGGTGGCGTGAACAAAAAGGACGAGGCAGGAAGCATAGGCGATGCCGACGGCCCAGACGCGCCACTGGCCGAGGGCGCGGGATTCGCGGACGAAGAGCCAGAGGGCGGCGGCGGCGACGGCGGAGCGAAAGCCGGCGGTCTGCCAGGAGGTGATGGAAGTGGCCTTGATGGCCGCGCCGCCGGTGGAGAAAAGGAGGGCGGCGCCGATGAGCATCAGGCGCGGGAGGAGACCGGATGGGGCAACGTGAGTCAAAGATTCAGGATAGCGGGCGGGGGGCGAACTTGGCGGGGCTTGTTATCCTGATAGCTGGTGTCTTCTCCGCTCAATGTACGCCTCGACCAGTACGAGGGCCCGCTGGATCTGCTTCTGGACCTGATCCGGCGGCAGCAGATCAACGTGTACGATATCCCGATCGCTAAGATCACGCAGCAGTACTTAAGCTACCTGGAGGCGGCGGCAGACCTGGATATCGAGGTGTCGGCGGAGTTCGTGTACATGGCGGCGACGCTCATCCACATCAAGTCGAAGGTTCTGCTGCCTCGCGATCCGGAGTTGGAGAAGATGGACCCGGAAGAGGATCCGCGCAAGGAGTTGGTGGACCGGTTGCTGGAGTACGAGCGATTCAAGTCGGCGGCGGCGATGTTGCAGGAAAAGCGGATGATCGAGGAAGCGATTTGGACGAATCCCCAGATCCAGAACTTCGTGACGGAGGAAGAGGGTCCGAATCTGGCCGTGTCGCTTTTTGATCTGGTGAAGACGTTCGAGCAGGTGCTGGAGCGGGCGAAGACGCGGCCGATGTACGAGGTGAATCAGGAAGAAGTGTCGGTTCCGGACATGATCCTGATGCTGAAAAACGTGTTGCGGGACACGCCGAGGACGCAGAGTGTGGCACTGGTGCCCCTGTTTGAGAGGCAGCGAACGCGGCGGGCGATGATCTGCCTGTTCCTGGCGATTCTCGAAATGGTGAAGCAGTCGGCGATCCTGTTGACGCAGAGTGAGAGCTTTGGGGAGATCCACGTGAAGCGCGGTGCGGGTTTTGATGGGGCGCTGAGTGATGAGGAGCAGATCGCGCGACTGCAGGACGAGTACAAGAACTGACATGGATGAACTGAAGGATCAGCAGACGGCGCCCGACGAGCGGCCGGACGAGGCGGTGGAGACGGAAGCACCGGCCGTGAGCGCGGACGAGGCGGAGACCGCGCCGGAAGCAGAGCGGGAGACGGTGGAGGCGCTGGATCTCCTGGGCGTGACGGAACAGCCGGCGAATAGTGAAGAGGCGGAGCACGCGGAATTGAAGGCGGTGCTGGAGGCAGTGGTCTATGTGCTGAACGAGCCGATGCCGGCGGCGCAGATCGCGCAGGCGCTGGACCGCGACCTGACGGTAGTGGAAGAGGTACTGCGAGAACTTGTGGAGGAGACCAGCCGGGCGGACCGGGGGATCTTCATCCGCGAGGTGGCGGGCGGGTATCAACTGGCGACGAAGCCGGAGCACCATGAAGTATTGCGGCAATTCGTGCGGAATCTGAAGCAGCCATTGAAGTTGTCACAGGCGGCGCTGGAGACGCTGGCGGTGATTGCGTACAAGCAGCCGATCACGCTGCCGGAGATTCTGGAGATTCGCGGCGTGCAGGGTGGCGGCGTGCTGAAGACGCTAATCGACCGCAAACTGGTGACGACCGCCGGGCGCAAGGCGGTGATCGGGAAGCCGATGATGTACAAGACGACAAAGGAATTCCTGACGCAGTTCGGGTTGAAGGACGTGAACGAACTGCCGTCGCTGAAGGAGTTCGAGGAGATCCGGCGGCAGTCGATGGCGGATGACGAATTGACACCGGCGGAGAGTGCAACTGATCCGGAGACTGGGGTTGCGACGGTTCCGGAGCCTGCGCCAGAGGCGGTGGTGGACGAGGGGGCGGTTGAGGCCGGGTTGCCGGTTGAAGAGACGGCGGCCACGCCGGAAGCGGAACCGGAGCGGGAAGCTCCGGCCGAACCTGAAGCGGATGGACCCGCGGAGGAAGAGCCGCGCACGGATGGCTGAAGAACGAATTCACAAGATTCTGGCCCAGGTGGGCATCGCGTCGCGGCGCAAGGCGGAAGACTTGATGCGTGAAGGCCGGGTGTCGGTCAACGGTGAGATCATCACCGAGCCGGGCACGAAGGCGGATATCGACCGCGACCACATCAAGGTGGACGGCAAGCTGCTGAAGCGGCCGAAGTCGCATGTCTACCTGGCTCTCAACAAGCCGCGTGAAGTGGTGACGACGTTGTCCGACCCGGAGGGTCGGAAGAATGTGCGGCATCTGATTGAGCGCAAGGTGAAGGAGCGAGTGTTCCCTGTGGGCCGGCTGGACTATCAGAGCGAAGGTTTGTTGCTGATGACGACGGACGGGGAGTTCGCGAACCGGATCACGGCGCCTGCGAGCCATGTCGACAAGACGTACGTCGCCAAAGTGAACGGGCCGCTCACGCTGGAACAGATGGAACAATTCCGTCAGGGGATCTCGCTACACGGGCGAAGGACGGCGCCGGCGCGGATCAAACTTCTGAAGCCGGCGCGCAACCCCTGGTACGAGATCACGATCATCGAGGGGCGCCAGAACCAGATCCGGATCATGTTCAAAAACTTCGGGCGGCTGGTGGAGAAGCTGCGCAGAGTGAAGATCGGCTTCCTGAAGCTGGACGTGAAGCCGGGTGACTTCCGGCACCTGACGCCGCAGGAGGTCGAGCGGTTCCGGAAGATACTGAAGATGGATCAGCAATGAGCATCGAGAAAGAGATCTTCGAGAATGCACGGACGATCGCGGTGGTGGGCCTGTCGTCGAATCCTGCACGGGCGAGCCACGGGGTGGCGGAGTATTTCCAGCAGCAAGGCTACCGGATCATCCCCGTGAATCCAAACGAGATGGAAGTGCTGGGGGAGAAGAGCTACCCGGACCTGCGTTCGGTGCCTGAGCCGGTGGACCTGGTGAACGTGTTCCGCCGGTCTGAGCATGTCCCGGAAATCGTGGAGGACGCCATTGCGATTGGCGCGCGGGCCTTGTGGTTGCAGCAGGGCGTGACGCACGCGGAGGCAGAACAGCGTGCGCGCGAGGCGGGTTTGCGGGTGGTATCGGACGCGTGCATGATGGTGCTGCACCGGGTATACCGCTAGCTCCAGTTCGCATAGAATGGAGCGGATGAACCGCCGCAGTTTCTTTCTCACTTCCCTGGCCGCGGGCGCCGCGTTCGGGCAATCGGGCTCGCGTCTCAGGACCGGATTGAATGCCTATTCGTTCCGCAAGGAGCTTCAGGCCAAGACGATGACCTACGACGACGTGGTACGCCGCGCCGTTGATTGGGATGTGGACGGGTTGGACCTGACGGTGTACTGGTTTCCGTCAAACTCGCCGGAGTTCACGCTGCCGTTGCGGAGGCTGGCCTATCTCAACGGCGTGGAGATCTACTCGATCTCGGTTCGCAGCACTCTGACGCAACCGGAAGCGGCGGGCCGCCGGGGCGAGGTGGAGTCGCTCTATCGCTGGATTGATGTGGCAAACGATCTGGGCGCGTCGCACATCCGGGTGTTCGGAGGGAACGTGCCGAAGGGGTTCAGTGAGGACCAGGCGGTCCCGTGGGTGGTGGAGTGTCTTCTGAGGGCTTCGGATTACGCTGCGACGAAAGGGGTGATTCTGGGGCTCGAGAATCACGGGGGCATCACGACGCGGGCAGACCGGATCATCGAGATCGTCGAGAAAGTGAATTCGCCCTGGGTGAAGATCAATCTGGACACGGGCAACTTCCGAAGCGATGTCTTCCCGCAGATCAAGCAGTGCTTGCCGCATACGGTGAACATCCAGGTGAAGGTGGAGGCTCCTGACGAGTCCGGCAAGCGCGTACCCCAAGACTGGGACCGGGTGGTGAAGATGGTTGCCGAGTCCGGGTACAAGGGCTACCTGGCGCTGGAATATGAAGCCGCGGAACCTGCGCTGGAGGCGGTTCCGCGGCACATGGCGACGATTCGCCAACTGACGCGCAAGTACAGCCGTTAGCGGGCGCTGGTCGCCTCGCCGAGCGGCCGGAGCGTGACCTGGATTGAGTAGTAGTACAGCTGGGTGAGGCCTTCGAAGCCCGAATCAGTGCCAACGAGGAGCCAGAGTGTCCCATCCGGGCGGCTGGTCACCACTTCGGGGTGATGGTAGACGCGGTGCAAAAACACAAAGGGGCGGCCGGCCTCGTCGCATGCCCTGCCGTTGCCGATATGACCAATCACGCCGGCATCACGGCCGCCGGTCACCTGTTGACCCTTATCGACGCTGATATCGACGTAGTCGCCAACCAGAGTCGGGATGGGTTCGATGCGGCTGACGCCCGCCTTGAGAGTGACGGCCTCGGCGGGCGGTCCGCCGACGCCGAAGCAGCCTTCCGGCGCATTGGAGAGGAGCTCGACATCGATGGTCACGCTGTAGCGGGTATTTGCTTCCAGGCCCATCTCATGGGTGAGGGGCCGCTTGAGGAACATGAACATGTCATCTGAGCGATTCATGCTCTGCAGGAAGAACCCGTAGCGTGACGAGTCCACCTCTTCGGGAAGCCGGCGGATTTCCGCCAGCCGCTGAAGATCGCCGGTCTCGAGTCCATAGTCGGTGAAGGAGGCCAGCCAGCCACCGGAGCCCTCGTTGAAATCCCAGCGCAAGACAAGCTCATCGCCGGTGTTTTTGAGCACCTTCTGGGCTTGCACGGGGCTCGCGGCGAACGCGGCCGCGAGCAGGAAAGCAATCAAGCGCATCTGTGTCCTTTCAGGATCTGGTTGATCCTCTACTGGGGACGCGGAAAAACCGGACCCTGTTTCTCACCACGGCCCGAAGTGATCGAGGTAACAACTTACAGGCGGACACCCGGACGGAGAAACGGGTTACGCTCCTTCTCGCGGCCGATGGTGGTGCCGGGGCCGTGGCCACAGATCACTTCGGTCTCTTCGGGCAGGGTGAGCAGGCGGGTGTGGATTGAGTCGAGGATCTTGTGCCCGTCGCCCCCGGGGAGGTCGGTACGACCGATGGAATCGCGGAAGAGAGTGTCCCCGGCGATCAGCAGGTGCTCGGCAGGACAGAACAGGCACACGCTGCCCTGGGTGTGGCCGGGGGTGTGGAGCAGGTGGAGTGGCGTTTCACCGAGACGGAGGGAGTCGCCGTCGCGGGCGTCGGCATCGATCTCGGTCCGCTCGGGCGGAGCGATATTGAGCCAGCCGGCCTGGACGTCGAGGTGGTGGTAAAGGTCACGGTCATTCGAGTTCATGTAAATGGGCGCTCCGGTGAGGGCCTTGAGCGCGGCGGCGCCTCCGATGTGATCAATGTGGGCGTGGGTGATGACAATGGCCTTGACGGTGAGTCCGTGGCCGGCGAGCACGGTCTGGAGGCGGGTGAGGTCGGCGCCGTCGCCCGGGTCCACCACGATAGCTTCGCGGGTGGTTTCGTCCCCCAGAATGGTGCAGTTGCATTGCAACAGGCCAACGGCCATGGTTTCGCGGATCATTGAAGCCCAGTATAGGGGTTGGCGCATCGGTATAGTGGGAGGAGACCCTCATCGACTGGGCAAATTATGGGAGACCTGCTGCTCTATATCCATCTCGCGGTGGCCGTGCTGCTGTTCGGCCTGATTCTCGCGGACAAAGTGAAGGCGTTTCGGGGGCTGGCCATCGCCGCCTCGCTCGTGCTTCTGCTGACCGGCGCGCACAATTTCATGACGCGCATGGTGGACGCACCAAAGGGTTGGCACGCGCTGGTCGGCATCAAATTGCTACTGGCTCTGCATGTGATTGCGATTGTGTTTCTGATGGCGCGGGGGGCGGCGCCGGAGAAACAGGCGCGGTGGCGCAGGTCGATCCTGGTGACAGGCACGCTGGTGATGTTAATCGGGCTGTATTACAGCAATTTCGCAAGGTAAGTTGGACATGACCGGTTACGAAGCGTTGCGGGAGAGCGCGGCACTGCTGGATCTGAGCGTGCGCGGACGCATTCTGGTGAAAGGCGAGGATCGCAAGCGTCTGCTCCACGCCATGAGCACCAATCACATCGAAGAGTTGACGCCAGGCCGCGGAGCCTTCGTCTTCTTTCTGACCGCGCAAGGCCGGATTCTGGCCGACGCCGTCGTCTTGTGCCGTGAAGACGACCTGTTGCTCCTGCTCGAAGCGGACACTCGCGAGAAAGTGTACCAGCATATTGACCGGTACATTATTGCGGACGATGTCACACTGCAAGACGCCACCGCGGAGTTGTGCGAGATCGGAGTAGAAGGCCCCGGCGCGGCCGATTGGTTGCGCGCGCAGGGAGCTCCCATCCCGGAGGAGCCGTTCAGTTGGGAAGCTTGGGAGGGCGCGGCAGTTGCGCGTGTGAGCGCGACTGGCTTGCCGGGTTGGCGGATTATCGCGCCGGCAGAGCGCCGTGAAGCGCTGCTTTCCCTGCTGCCGACGGCCACGGAAGCCGAAAGCGAGATCGTGCGCCTGGAGAACGGCCACCCGCGCTATGGCAAGGACATCAGCGATGCGAACCTGGTTCAGGAAACGGGGCAGATGCACGCGGTCAGCTTTAACAAGGGCTGTTACCTCGGGCAGGAGATCGTGGAGCGCGTTCGCTCTCGAGGGCAAGTCAACCGCCTATTGACCTCACTCAGCATAGACCTGCCGGCCGCGCCAGTGGCGGGCGCGAAGGTGTTGCTGGGCGAAAAACCGGTCGGCGAGGTCACTTCCGCCGCAGTGTCACCTACGGAGGGCCGTGTTCGTGCGCTGGGCTACGTCCGGGCGGAGGCGCTGAAGGGTGGAGGGGATTTACTTGTTGAGGGCGGCCGCGCAGAGGTCGTCAAACACGCTTAGCGGGATGTTCAAAGGACCCTGGCGGCTGCAGCCGAGGGCGATTTCGCGCTTGTTGGCGCCATGGTAGTCGCTCCCTCCGGTCATCAGCAGGCCGTAACGGGTGGCGAAGTCGTGGTAGCGCTGGATGTGGGCCGCGTCGTGATCGGAGTGCCAGACTTCGATGGCGCCGAGGCCTGCATCGACAAGCC
The DNA here is from genome assembly GCA_003487005.1 of Bryobacterales bacterium. GTDB lineage: Bacteria > Acidobacteriota > Terriglobia > Bryobacterales > Bryobacteraceae > PNKE01. The sequence goes on along the minus strand of DNFG01000367.1, from coordinate 6,961 downwards.
GTCGAAGGAGCGTCTCCTCCTCCGTTGGAGACTTCTTCCCCAGCCGGTAGGTGTGGGCGAGCGAGGCGGTGCCGCCGGCTTCACGAATGCGGCGGATACCCTCGGTGGCTGTTGGATCCTCGCGCTCCACGTAAGCGGCGCCACGTTCCCCGAGGTAGCGATCAAAGGCCTCTTCCCAAGTTCGGACATAGCCCTTCTCACGCATGACGCGAGCGAAATGGGGCCGTCCGGTGATGTTCCTGCCGTAAGCTTCGGCCTCTGCGAGGGTGACTTCGAGCCCCAAGGCCTGGAGTTTGGCGGCCATGCGCTCGTTGCGTTCGCGGCGGCGGGCTCGGAGGGTGTTGAGCCAGAGGCGGAAACTCTCCGATGGGCCCTGCGGAAAGTAGCCGAGAATGTGGGCGCAGCGGGCTGCGGGATCGGTCTCCTCAAGGATCCGCGTGCTGAGTTCGAGACCACCCAGAAAGCGGAGTCCGGCAGCCTGAGCAACAGGGGCGGCTTCATCGCTGCCAGCGAACGTATCGTGATCGGTGATGGCAATCGCAGACAGGCCAGCAGCGCAGGCGGCTTCCACGAGGCGCCCGGGCGGGTCTGTCCCGTCAGAAGCCGTGGTGTGAGTGTGCAGATCGATCATGAAACAGAGTCGAAAAACCCTCTATCTTAGCGGATTGGGCGATGGATGGCGAATGCGGGAGCGCGCCGTGATCAGGGACGCCGGATCAATTCGCCCGGGTGACGGAGACTGCCGACCTCGAAGTCGAAGTGGGTGCTGTCAGGGGTGGCGATCAGGCGGCCCGGGCCGAACTCACGATTCTGCAGAGCGAAAAAGAGTGCGCCGTCGGTGGACTCGCCTGGCTTTAGCTTGGAGGGGACGAGGACGATGGCGGATGCGGTGGCGGCTGCCTTCAGTTTGACGGACGTCTGCTCGGCCATCGCGTGGCGGCGACGGACTTCATAGCCGCTGGTGGATTGGAAGCGGCTCAGTCCATAAAGTCCGAGTTCATATGTGCTGACCAGTTGGATCACGTCGTTGCGGCCGCCCCTGCGCAGGAATTCCTGCACAACGTTGCGCGCGGGAGTCGCCTGCAGGGTGAATCCGTCCGCGCCCAGGTAGCGGAAGTCCTCCGGCTTGATGGTGCGGACGGTCTCCGACCCATTGAGGACGGCGATCTGGAGGACGTAGTAGTCGCGGATGCGGGTGGGTAGTGGCGCGAACATGATGGTCAGACCGTCCTGGGTCATGGTCTGATAAGTGAGGCCGCCGGATTCAAAGGAGACGGCCTGGGCGCGCAGGTCCCGCGGCTCAAGGCACACCGCGAGCATGAGTCCCCACCAGACAAGGACGTGCGCCCGCGGTCTATCCATACCTCCATGATAGACTGAGGAGCAATTTGCGCCTTTGGGTTGCAGCCGCGAATATGAACACAACGGGAATCAACCCCAGCCGCTTCGGACTGGAGCAGCAGGGGATCACGCAAGTCGCCAATGCCTGGTGGAACCTGGGTACGGCGCAGTTGATGGAGAGGGCGCTGCAGAGCGGCGAGGGGCTACTGTCGGGACGCGGAGCCCTAGTCGTGCGGACCGGGCAGTTCACCGGGAGGTCGCCAAAGGACAAATTCATTGTCCGGGATGCGACGACGGAGAACTCGGTGGCGTGGGGCGCCGTCAATCAGCCACTCGATCCGGCGCAGTTTGCCGGAATCTGGAACCGCGTCCTCGGCTTCCTGCAGGGCAAGGACGTGATGGTGGAGGACTTGTACGCAGGGGCGGATCCGGACTTCCGGTTGCCGATCCGGGTCGTGGTGCAACGTGCGTGGCACGGACTGTTTGCACGACAGTTGTTCATCCGTCCACAGCGGCACGAGTTGGAAGGGCACAGGCCGGAGTTCACGCTCGTTTTTGCACCCGAGTTCCAGTGCGACCCAAGTCATGACGGAACACGCAGCGAAACCTGCATAGCAGTGGATTTCACGCGGCGCCTCGTCTTGATTCTCGGAACCAGTTACGCGGGCGAACTCAAAAAGAGCGTCTTCACGATTCTCAACCATCTGCTGCCGGAGAAGGGCGTCATGCCCATGCACTGTTCGGCAAACATGGGCGATCACGGGAGGGTGGCCCTGTTCTTCGGGCTTTCCGGCACCGGCAAGACGACCCTCTCCGCCGACCGGCACCGCCGCCTGATTGGCGACGACGAACACGGTTGGAGCGATAAAGGGGTTTTCAACTTCGAGGGCGGCTGCTATGCCAAGTGCATCCGTCTATCACGCGACGCCGAGCCGCAAATCTACAACGCGATCCGCTACGGGGTTGTGCTCGAAAACGTGATGATCGACCCGTGGACGCGCCGCCTTGACTTTAATGACGATGAGTTTACGGAGAATACCCGGGCCGCCTATCGTGTGCATTTTATCGAAAATGCTCAAATTCCTGGGGTAGGCGGCCATCCATCCGATGTCGTTTTTCTCACCGCCGACGCATTCGGTGTGCTCCCGCCGATCGCCAGGCTGACGCCTGAACAGGCGATGTATCACTTCCTCAGCGGCTACACCGCCAAACTTGCAGGTACTGAGCGTGGGCTCGGAAAAGAGCCGCAAGCCGTGTTCAGCGCGTGTTTCGGGGAGCCGTTTCTGCCGCGGCATCCGATGGAGTATGCCCGCTTGCTGGGCGAGAAGCTCCGCCGGCACAAGGCCCGGGTGTGGCTGATCAATACCGGATGGACCGGCGGCGCCTTTGGCACCGGCCAAAGGATGAACCTCGCCTATACCCGTGCCATGGTGACCGCGGCCATCGAGGGGGAGTTGTCGGATGTCCCGACGAACCCGCACCCGGTCTTCCAGGTGCTGGTGCCCGAGTTCTGCCCTGGCGTGCCGAACGAGGTTTTGGATGCCCGCGGCCAGTGGGCGGACAAAGTTGCCTACGATGAAGCGGCCCGGGATCTCGCCAGGCGATTCCGCGAGAACTTTGGGAAGAAGTTCGGCGAGGTGGACTCGGAAGTCGCCTCCGCCGGTCCTCGCGGTGAATGAGACAATCGAAACAGGTTCGCGGAAACTCTTCCTGGCCGGTGCCAGGCCTGGTCTTCAAAACCAGTGGGCGCCGCTGAGCGCGCGCCGGTGGGTTCGACCCCCACGAGTTTCCGCCACTTCTTCTTTGGTTTTCAAGGCGTATTGTGAGTCAAATTGAGCGTATTTACCGAATTCATCGCCTGCTCGCGGAGGGCAGGGCGCCCTCCCTGCAGCGGCTGATGGAAAAGCTTGAGGTTTCGCGTGCCACCATCAAACGCGACCTCGACTACCTCCGGGATCGCCTCCAGGCCCCACTTGCGTTTGACCGCCTCGCCGGTGGATACCGGTATGTCTACGAGCCCGGACAGGCTCCCTACGAATTGCCCGGGCTCTGGTTCAGCGCCGAAGAGGTCCACTCACTGTTGCTGCTCCAGGAATTGCTCGCCCAACTGCAGTCCGGTGTCCTGCAGGAGCCCCTCAAACCCCTCGAACAGCGATTGCGGAAGCTTCTGGACACCATGCCGGGTGCGGCCAGGGAATTGCGCCAACGTGTCCGGCTGCTGAGCACCCCGGTGCGCAAGGTCGAACCCGCCCATTTCCGCACCGTCGCGAGGGCCACGCTCGAGCGGCGCAAGCTGGAAATCCGGTACTACGCCAAGGCGAAGGCGGAGCGCCGGCTCCGTGAGGTGTCGCCTCAGCGCCTTCTGTACTATCGATCCAACTGGTACCTGCATGCGTGGTGCCATCTCCGGGGCGATCTGCGTAGCTTCGCCGTCGATTCGATGGAACTCGTCCGCATCCTCGATGCACCGGCGGACGAAGTCGACGCCGCTGCGGTGGAAGCGCACATCGGGGCAGGATATGGCATCTTCGCAGGCCCCCGGCGTGGCACGGCGGTTCTTGAGTTTACGCCGGAGGCTGCACGCTGGGTGCGCGGAGAGATGTGGCATCCCGATCAGACCGTCACCACGCTGCCGGGTGGCGCGGTCCGCCTCGAAGTGCCTTACACGCAGGTGCAGGAGCTTCAGATGGATGTACTGCGATACGGCTCAAGTGTTCGTGTAGTCGCGCCCACTGAACTGCGGCACGCCGTCGCTCAGGCGCTTCGCCGCGCGGCGGAACAGTATGGACCCCTGCGGCGCAGTCCCGGCCGTGCACTGACCGCTGGGTGAACCCGATGCGGTTCCTGCATACCTCCGACTGGCATCTCGGTCTTCATATACGGCATGCCGCGCAGGCGGCGTCTCGGCTTCGAGAAGAGCGTTGGGCGGCGGTTGGGCGCGTTGCCGGGATCGCGCGGGAGCAGGCCGTGGACTTCGTCGTCATCGCCGGGGATGTCTTCGACTCGAACGCTCCACCACCGGCCGAGATCCGCGAGGCGGCCGCGCTGCTGGAGGCTTTTCCCGCGCCTGTCTATCTCATCCCCGGCAACCACGACCCCGATGTGCCCGGAGGTCCCTGGGAGCACCCCTCATGGAGCGAATCGCCGAATGTGACCCTGCTCCTGCGGACGGAAGCGATCCCAGTCAATGGCTGCACTCTCTATCCCTGCCCGCTTCGATCGCGCTGGCAGGGACATCAACCACTGGACTGGATTCCCCCACGGAGGCCCGAGGATGGAATCCGGCTGGGACTCGCCCATGGCGGCCTCGCCACCTCCGGCGGCTCCATCCCGGTGGACGCGGCCTTGCGATATGACCTCGACTACCTCGCTCTGGGCGATTGGCATTCGTCGAGTCCTGATTTACAGCCTGGAGTCCGGCAGGCTTACAGCGGAACACCGGAAACCGACGCTTTCGGTCAGCGCGAGTCGGGCCTCGTGCTCGTTGTGGAGATCGAGGGACCGCTTGACCGGCCCCGCATCAGCCGCCATCGTAGCGGACGACTCGAGTGGCGCCAGCGGACGGTCCGGTTTGTCCACGAGGGCGACGCGACCCGGCTGCGTGAAGAACTCGAAGCGGACGCATCCCCGGATGTCCTTTTGCACCTGGAGGTGTCCGGGTCCCTGTTTCCCGGTGATGAGCGCGAACTGGCCGCTATCGCCACGCTGCTGCAACATGGGTATTTTCACGGCCGCCTGACCCGCGGTCCCTTCTGGCCGGCAGGCCAGGTGGCTGCCATCCCCGCGGGCTTTCCCGCGCTCGCTGCGGAGCGGCTTCGCACGAGGGCCGAAGCCGGCGACGAGTCCGCCGCCCGGGCCCTTCTTCTTCTGCAGCGTCTGGCCGGAGAGGCCGTCACATGAGGGTCACCGCGCTGGAACTCGAGGCGTTCCGCTGCTTCGTGGACACCTGCCGGATCGGACTGCAGCCGGATTCCCTGAACATCGTCGAAGCGCCCAACGGCAGCGGGAAGTCAACGCTGGCCGAGGCCCTGCAAATGGCGTTTTTGGTCAGCCATAAATCGGGGGGCGGAGACGTCAAGGCCCTGGTTCCCTGGGGCAAGGCGCTGGCGCCGCGAGTCACCGTTGAGTTTGAGACCGCTGGCGCCCGCTGGAGGGTGTCGAAGCGCTGGCTCCAGCCGGCCGCCGCGTTGCTGGAGCGCTGGAGTGCGGGCGCCTGGCGCAAGGAGGCGGAGGGGCCGGCTGCCGAAGAGCGCCTCCGGCAGTTCGCCGGCATGAAGCCTGGCTTCGACAAAGGCGCGAAGGGTAAGGACTTGTTCTGGACCTCCGTTCTCTGGAGCACGCAAGGGGCGCTCCCGTTACAGTCCGTGGACGACTCCGTGGTGGAGACCGTCCGGTCCTCCCTCACTCAGCAGATGGAAGGCGGGGCGGCCGAGCGCCTCGCCGACCTCGCCGCCGAGACGGCAAAGCGTTACTGGACGCCCACCGGCCGGGAAGCTCGGCACTCGCCCGTCACTGCCCTCCGCTCTGAGCATGATGCCGCCCGAACGCGGATCACCGAAGCCCGGCAGCGGTTGAACGACCTGGAGAACCTCCGCGCGCAGTTGCTTGAGATCGAAGCAGCTCGTGGCCCGCTCGCCGGGCGGATTGCGGAGTTGACCCGCGAAGCCGCTGCGGTCGCGGCTGACCTGAAGCAGTCCGCCGCGTACAGCGCCGCGCTGGACCGGGAGCAGAACCAGATTCGCCTTCTGCGCGTCGAAGCGGCGGGGCTCCAGGATGTGCAGAGACGTTGGCGCGAGACCTGCCAGCGTCTGGAAGCCAACCGCATCAAGCGCGACGGCCTCCTTGCCATCGCCGGCCCCAACGCTGCCGGGGAGATGGAGGCTCTCAGCAAGGCAGTGACTGGAGGTGAGGCCATGTTGCGTGATGCCCATGCCTACCTGGCCACCCGGGCCGAGCAGTCTGGCCTTCGCAGCCTGCTCGATCTGGTGCTACGAGTGAACGAGGGACTCGATGACATCCGCTCCTCGCTGGATGCGCTGATTGCCCCGGATGCAGTGGATTGGGCGGCTCTCCAGAAGCTCTGGACCAGCATTCTCAATACGCGCACGCGTCTCGAAGGGGCCCTCGTCCATCTCGAAATTCACGCCGGACAACCATTGATGCTCGACGTGCTCGCCGGCGAACCGGGCGGACGGCAATCACTGGCGCGAGGCGAGTCCCTGCGCGTGTCGGGTTCTCCAGTCGTCGAGGTTGAAGTCGCCGGCGCCGGCCGCTGGCGCGCGAGTGGTCCCTCGGCTTCCGCCGCTCAACTCCGGCTCGAACTCCAGGAGCTTGAGTCCAGGTGGGCCAGCCAGACAGCCGCCTACCGGACATCCGACTTCGAGGTCTTGCACGAGCGCCGCGAACAGGCTGCCGTTCGCGAGGCCGAGGCGGCGGAACTCAAGGCCCAGCTGCGAGCCCTTCTTCCGGATGGCGGAATTCAGACCATCCGGACCCGCCTCAATGCCAGCGAATCCGCCTGTTCCGCTCACGAACGACGATACCCCGAGTGGGGCCAGATTCCACCCGAGATTCGGCATCTGGAGCAGAATCTCGCCGATTTGCGGGCCAGCCGCGAAGA
>DNFG01000076.1:4788-4963 GCA_003487005.1 Bryobacterales bacterium | reverse complement strand
GCCACCGACCAGCGCAACGTCGACGACTCCCCCCGGACGATCGTCGACGGCTCCGCCGTAAAGCTGTTAATCACCGCGGCCGGACCGCGACCCGTCGTGCCCGTCACCGGCGGCGGCGGCGGCGCCGATGTCACCGGCGGCTTCTTCTTACAGCCCGCCGCGAAGAGGACAAGTC
>DNFG01000076.1:4147-4533 GCA_003487005.1 Bryobacterales bacterium | reverse complement strand
AGCCCGCCGCGAAGAGGACAAGTCCTCCCATCAAGACCAGCGTGGCGACCGTTCCTTGTTTCATTGCCTGTTTCCTGAGCCTCCTGCTTCATTGCCAACAATTGCTTCTGGGACGAACCCCGCGACCGCCGGCCGCGTTTACATCCGTCCCAGCCTACTTTATCCAAACTGGCATCGTGTTGTTGCCCGTCCTCGTCAACTGTCTCAGTTCCGTGCCGTCCACGAGCATCGAATAGAGTTGAAAACTCCCGCTCCGGTTCGAACTGAACACGATGTGACGCCCGTCCGGAGCCCAACTCGGATTCTCGTTCCGCCCCGCCCCCTGCGTCAATTGCGCCGTTTCCCGGCTCGCCACGTCCATGATGAAGATATTCCAGTTGCCCGGC
>DNFG01000076.1:0-3867 GCA_003487005.1 Bryobacterales bacterium | reverse complement strand
ATGAAGATATTCCAGTTGCCCGGCGCATAGCCCCTCGTCCACTTGAATGCCATGATCTGTCCGTCCGGATGCCACGCGGGATTCGCCGCCTCACCGCTTCCATCGGTCAGCCGCTCCACGCCCGCGCCGTCCAGATTCATCCGGTAGATCTGCTGGAAGCCGCCTCGCCCAGACACGAACAGCACGTCCTGCCCCGTCTTCGGATTCACCTTCGGTTCCATCTCGATCGCCCGGTTGTTGGACAGCCGCCGAACCCCCGTCCCGTCCGAGTTCGCCGAGTAGATCTGCGTGTAGCGTCCGTCCAGCGTCGAACTGAACAGGATCTGCGATCCGTCCGTTGTGAACGATGGCGTCGCGTTCAGCGAAGCCTGCGGATTCAGAAATGGCAGGTACCGGAACGTCTCCAGCGACATCACCATGATCTGCGGCTGCCCCTTCGCGAACGTTGTGAAAGCCAGACGGTTGTGGTCCGGCGACACCGCCGGCATCGTCGACACCGAGCCGAACTTCGTCAACTGCCGCTGGTTCGCCCCGTCGAAATCCATCGTCCACAGCTCCTTCGTTCCCTTCCCGCCGCGGTCCGATACGAAGTAGATCTTCGACCCCGCCAGCGACTGCCCGCCGAACTGCTTCAATATGTCCGCCGCGTATTCGTGCGCCAGCCGCCGAGCCCCCTCCTCCGTCATCGGCGCGTTATACAGCTTCCGGAACGCCTTCGCGCTCGCGATGTCCGTCACCGAGGTCGTGAACAGGTGCCCGAACGCCACCAGTTGCCCCCCCTGCTCCGCCAGATAGCCGAAGCCCAGGTACGCCGCCTCCACGGGAGGATTCGCCCAGTCGCTCAAACACAACCCGCCGCAATTGGGCGTTTCAGGCTCCGCCCCGCGCCGCGCCGGACGCGGCTCCGGCGTGGCCCGCAAATCGCTCTCCTGCTGCGGCGGATTTAACGGATAAAAACTCTTCGCCGCCGGCTCCAGCAACCCCGACTGCTGGATGTCCGCGAAGACCGTCTGGTTGAAAACCGCCGCGAACGGCGCCGCCGCCCCTGCCGCCCGGAAGTCCGGCAAGGCAATCTTGCGTGCCGTGCCACCCGAGAGCTTCAACACAATGTCACTGCGCGATTGCGACCACGCGGCCACCGCCGCCAGCGCCACTACCGCGATTGTCAGAAATGAGACGAGTTTTTTCATCGTTGCAATTGGAACCAAAATTCGATCACCGCCGAACTGCCGCGATACTGCGCCGGCAACGGCATGAACGGAGCCGCTTCGGTCACCGCGCGCTCCGCGGAATAATCCAGCGCGCGGTTGCCGCTCGACTGCACCACGCGGATGTTCTGCACCTGACCCGAACGCACAATCTCGAACGTCACGATCGCCGGCGGCAGCGTCCGCAAGCGCGGATCCACCTGCTCCGTCCGCCATCGCTGCGCCACCCGGTCCCGCACCAGCGTTGCGTACGCCCCGAACTGGAACCCGAACGGCGCTCCTGTCCCCACACCCACGCCTCCCGTCCCCGGCGTCATCGCATACAGTGGCGACGAGGCCGCCGCTCCCGTCGAACTCGTTACCTGGTTCGACGCCGTCTCCCGCTGCGCCGGTTTCGCCGCCGCGCGCGGCGGCGCCTTCTTTCTTTCCGGCGCGCGCTTGCTCTTGATCGAAATCGACGCCGGATCCGGCTTCGCCGCCGCCTTCACCGGCTCCGGCTTCACCGCCGCCGGCACCTGCGACTGCGTATCGTTCGCCAGCCGGTTCACCGGCCCCGACCGCAACGGCATCGGAATCGACTTCACCGCCGTCACCCCGACTGCGCCCCCGCCCAGCGCGTTCGGCTCACCCCAGGGCGTCCGCTCCCCCAGGTTCGCCATCGTGACCGCCGCGATCACCGCGGCCATCCCCGCGTGCAGTGCCAGTGAACCGAAGAAGGGCCCCTTCAGCGAATCTCGCTCTTCCAGGATGTCCACATGGCGCATCGCCCGCTTCTTCTCCTGCCTTCTTACCGGTCCGCCGAATCCATCGGCTGCGTCACCAGCCTCGGTTCCAGCTTCGCCTCGCCCAACGCGCTCACCACCTGCGCGATCGGATCCCAAACCGTCCCCTTGTCCGCCCGCACGTAGACCCCCGTCTGCCCGGGAAACCGCTTCGCGATCTCCTCAGGCAGCGCGTTGATGTTCACCGCCTGCTCGTTCAGATACAGTTCGCCCGATTTCGTGATGCTGATCACCGGCAATTCGTCCGCGCTGTTGCGCACCTGGTTCACCTTCGGTACTTCAATCTCCAGGCCGAATTCCATCGCCCCTGCCGTCAGCATGAAAATGATCAGCAGCACCAGCACCACGTCCACCAGCGGCACCACGTTCATCTCCGACATCGTGCCGCCCGCCCGGCGGCTCCGCCGCCCGGTCAGACCGCCCCCGCTGCCCCCATTGCCGTTGCCATTGCCGCTTGAAAACGCCATCGCCGCCTATTCCTCGTACACCCGTTCGGTCATGTTCTGAAACTCCAGCACGAAATCATCCATCCGCGCCGTCAATTCCTTGATCCGGTGCCCAAACTGGTTGTACGCCACCGCCGCCGGAATCGCCGCGAACAATCCCGCCGCCGTCGCAATGAGTGCCTCCGAAATCCCCGGAGCCACCGCCCGCAAACTCGCGCTGCCCGCCGTCCCCAGCCCCTGGAACGCGTCAATGATACCCAGCACGGTGCCGAACAGCCCGATAAACGGCGCCGTCGTCGCCGTCGTCGCCAGCCAGCTCATGCTCCGCTCCAGCCGCGCCAGTTCCTCGCTTAACCCCAGTTGCAGCGACCGCTCCAGCGCCATCTTGTTGCCCACCCGCCCCGTCTTCTGCACCTGGCGCATCACTTCGTGGTAGCCGAAGTCAAAGACCGCCGCCACTGGCGCGGCCCGGAACTGCTCCACTGCCACCGCCACGGAGTCCAGACTCGGCGCCTTCCGGAACGCCCGCAAGAACGCCGCGTTCGCCCTCTGCGCCCCGTTGAACTGCCCGTATTTGCCCAGGATGATCGTCCAGCTCAGCAGCGACGCCACCAACAGAATCGCCAGCACCACGTTCGCCAGCAGTGATCCTCCCAGCACCATCTCCCACAACGACATCTGCATGAAAGCCGGCAAACTGATGGTTGACAACGGTAACTCTCCCTCGGGGATTCCAGCCTCCATGATACCGGAATCCACACCAAAATCCTGTGACAATGTTTTGACGCACGCGACCCCCCGCTCGCGTACCATGAACTTTTATAATCTTCTTCGCCGCATGCTGGTCGAACTCACCGTCGAGAACTTTGCCGTCGTCGAACGCCTCCGCCTTCGCCTGCACCCCGGTTTCAATGCCCTCACCGGCGAAACCGGCTCCGGCAAGTCGCTCGTCGTCGACGCCCTCAGCCTCCTGTTCGGAGGACGCGCCTCCGCCGAGATGATCCGGACCGGCGCACCCCGCGCTTTCGTCTCCGGCCTCTTCGCCCTCCCCCCGGATCCGCGCCTGCAAACCCTCCTTTCCAGCGCCGGACTTGAGCCCGAGGACGGCGAACTCCTCATCGAACGCGAACTCCTCCCCGGTGGCAAGTCCCGCGCCTTCGCCGCGTCCCGCCCCGTCACCGTCGCCCTCCTTCGCGAGATCGCTCCCTTCCTCGGCGACATCCACGGCCAGCACGACCAGCAGAAACTCTTCTCCTCCGACGCCCAGCGCGAACTCCTCGACGAAGCCTGGCCCTCCGCCCCCGCTCTCGAGCGAACCGCCCAGGCCCACGCCCACTGGCACGAAGCCCTCCGCGCTCTCGCGGACCTCCAACGCGCCGAACAGGAACAACTCCGCCTCGCCGACCTCTGGCGCCTCCAGTGCTCCGAGAT
>DNFG01000220.1:16050-16173 GCA_003487005.1 Bryobacterales bacterium | reverse complement strand
ATCCAGCCTTCGTCGCGGTAGCCGGTGACGATGACGCGGTCGCGCAGGAGTTCGAGGCGCTGGATCGATGCCCACTTCCACATGAAGCGGCGGCCGGGCGCGTTGAAATGCAGGCCGTCGTCG
>DNFG01000220.1:15634-15766 GCA_003487005.1 Bryobacterales bacterium | reverse complement strand
CGTCGTCGAGTCGCAGGACGCCCTCGGCGCGCCAGCGCCAACGGCCGTGCTCCGCGCCGAGTTCGAGAGACTCGGCCAGAAGGGGCGCGCAGGCCAGCAGGGCCACTACGCCGAGACGTTTCGTTTGACTTC
>DNFG01000220.1:1863-15388 GCA_003487005.1 Bryobacterales bacterium | reverse complement strand
GCTCTTCCGATCTGGCCGCTGGACCGCCTAAAATGTGCCATCGCCGAGACGTTTCGTTTGACTTCCGAATGCCATTTCCAAACCTCGTAGATCGCGGGATAGACCACCAGTTCGAGCAGAAAAGAGGTGAACACGCCGCCGACCATCGGAGCGGCGATGCGCTTCATGACGTCGGCTCCGGTGCCCTGGGCCCAGAGAATGGGGGTGAGGGCGATGAAGGTGGTGGCGACGGTCATGAACTTCGGGCGAATGCGCCGGACGGCGCCTTCAACAATCGCTTCGTGCAACTCGGCCTTGTTGCGCAGGCGTCCGGCTTCGCCGGCTTTCTTGTAGGCCAGATCGAGATAGAGCAGCATGAAGACGCCGGTTTCGGCATCGATGCCGAGCAGGGCGAGGACGCCGACCCAGACGGCGATGCTCATGTTGTAGTCGAGCAGATAAAGCAGCCAGACGGCGCCGATGGCGGAGAAGGGGACGGCGAGCAGGACGATGGCGGTCTTCACGCCGGACCGCGTATTCAGATAGAGGAGGAGCAGGATGACAGCGAGGGTGACGGGCACCACGATGGTCAGGCGTTCGGCCGCGCGGTCCATGGCTTCGTACTGGCCGCTCCACGAGAGGCCATAGCCGGGAGTGATCGTGACGTTCTTGCTGACGGCGGCCCGGGCGCGCTCCAGGTAGCCGCCGATGTCGGAGGTGTCTATGTCGATGTAGACATAGCCCGTCAGAAGGCCGTCTTCATTGCGGTACATGGCGGGGCCGGCCTCGGCGCGAACGTCGGCCAACTGGCGAAGGGGGACCTGGGTCATGCCGCCCATCACGGGGACGAGCACGTTTTCGAGGGCGGCGCGGGTGGAGCGGAAATCGCGGGCGTAGCGCACGTTGACGGGATAGCGTTCGCGGCCTTCGACGGTGGTGGTCAGGTTCTCGCCGCCGATGGCGTTGGTGACGGCCATCTGGGCTTCGTCGATGGTCAGGCCGTAGCGGGCCAGTTCCTCGCGCTTCCAGACGAAATCGAGGAACCATCCGCCGCCGGAACGTTCGGCGAAGACGCTGCGCGTACCGGGAACGGCCTGGACGGCGCGCTCGACATCCGCGGCGAGGCGGTCGATTTCGCGGTAGTCCGCGCCACTGACTTTGACGCCGACGGGCGTTCGGATGCCGGTGGTGAGCATGTCGATCCGGGCCTTGATGGGCATGGTCCACGCATTGGAGACACCGGGGATCTGGACGCGCGCGTTCAATTCATTGATCAGGTCCTCCTGCGAGATCCGGTCGGGCGTGATGCGCCGGAGGGCCGGTTTCAGCCACTCGGGGGCCCACTCGGAGTACCAGGTTGGTTTCGATCGCCACTCGCTCTGGGGTTTAAGCAGGATCACGGTTTCGAACATCGAGAGCGGCGCGGGGTCGGTGGAGGTATCGGCGCGGCCGGCCTTGCCGAAGACGCGTTCGACCTCGGGGAATTGCGCGATCAGGCGGTCCTGGATCTGGAGGAGGCGTTCGGCTTCGCCGATCGAGAGGCCCGGCAGCGTGGTGGGCATGTAGAGCAGCGAGCCTTCGTCGAGGGGCGGCATGAACTCGCTGCCGAGCTTGCGATAGACGGGCACAGTGGCCAGCACCATCAGCAGAGCGCCGCCGATCACGGCATAGCGGTGGCGCAGTGCGGCGCGGCAGACGGGTTCATACCAGCGCATGAGCACGCGCGAGACCGGGTGCTGGGCTTCGCTCCGGATCCGGCCGAAGATCGGGTTGGTGCTGGTGAACATCAGCCGCAGGGCCGGGTCGAGCGTGATGGCCAGGAACGCGGCGACGAACATGGCGAGGTTCTTCGTGTAAGCGAGCGGCTTGAACAGGCGGCCTTCCTGGGCTTCCAGCGCAAGTATGGGCACGAAAGAAACCGCGATCACAAGCAGCGAGAAGAAGCTGGCCGGACCGACTTCCTGAACGGCAGCGACGATGGCGTGGGCGGCGGGTCCGGGGCGTCCGGCCTCCTCCCATTCCTCGAGTTTTTTGTGGGTCTGTTCGACGACGACAATTGCGGCGTCCACAAGGCCGCCGATGGCAATAGCGATGCCGCCGAGCGACATGATGTTGGCTTCGACATTGAAGAACTTCATGCCGATGAACGAAATCAGGATGGCGGCGGGCAGCGTGATGATGGGCACCGCGGCGCTGGGCAGGTGCCAGAGGAAGATCATGATGACGATCACGACAACCAGGAGTTCCGCCGCCACGGTCCATTTGAGGTTGTCAATCGCACGCAGAATCAGGTCGGAGCGGTCGTAGGTGGTGACGATCTCGACGCCCTCGGGCAGCGTGGGCCGGATGGCGTCGAGGCGCTCCTTCACACGGTCGATCACCTTGAGAGCGTTCTCGCCCTGGCGCATGACGACGATGCCGCCGACGACATCGCCCTGGCCGTCGAGGTCGGCGACGCCGCGGCGCAGATCGGGGCCGAGGGTGACGCGGCCGACGTCCTTGACGCGAATGGGGACGCCGTTTTCGGTGGCCGCGACGGCGATCTGTTCGAGGTCGCGGACCGAACGAGCATAGCCGCGGCCGCGGATCATGTACTCGGCGCCGGCGAACTCGACGAGACGTCCGCCGACATCGGCGTTGCCCTGGCGGACAGCGTCAACGACGCGGTCCATCGGCAGATTGTAGGCGCGGAGGCGGTTCGGGTCCACCTGCACCTGGTACTGCCTGACGAAGCCGCCGACAGCGGCGACTTCGGCGACGCCCTCGACGCTCTGCAACTGGTAGCGGATGGACCAGTCCTGGAGCGAGCGGAGTTGGGCGAGATCCTGGCGGCCGGAGCGGTCCACGAGGGCGTACTGGAAGACCCAGCCGAGGCCGGTGGCGTCGGGGCCGAGTTCGACGCTGACTCCCTTCGGGAGGCGGCCCTGCACGCCGCTGAGATATTCGAGCGTGCGCGTGCGGGCCCAGTAGATGTCGGTGCCATCCTCGAAGATGACGTAAATGTAGGCGGCGCCGAAATCGGAGAGTCCGCGCACCGTGCGCACTTTTGGCGCGCCGAGGAGCGCGGTGACGATCGGGTAAGTGACTTGGTCCTCGATCAGGTCGGGGCTTTGCTCCCACTTGGCGTAGATGATGACCTGAGTGTCGCTGAGGTCCGGGATGGCGTCGAGGGCGACGTTGTGCATGCTCCACCAGCCGAGGGCGCAGAGCGCGGCGGTGAACAACAGCACGAGACCCTTGTGATCGGCGGAGAACTGAATGACGCGGTTAATCATGCTGGTGCGCCCCGCCCGAGGCGGCTGACGGGTTCTTCAGTTTGCTCTCGCTATCGAGCAGGAAGACGCCCGAGACGACGACGCGCTCGCCCTCCTTCAGGCCACTGACGATTTCGACGCGGCCATCGAAGCGTTCGCCGGTCTCGACGCGGCGGGGTTCGAAGATGCCTTCGCCTCGATCAACGTAAACGGTTTGGGTCAAGCCGCCGTCGAGGATGGCTTCCTCGGGGACCACGAGCCTCGGCGTGGAAGCGAAGGCGAATTCGACGTTCATGAATTGATCGGGTTTCAGCGTGAAGTTGGGGTTATCCAGTTCGAGACGGACGGGCATCGTCCGGGACTGCGGATCGACGCGCGGGAAGATGTAGCTGACCCGGGCCATCAGGGAGCGGCCGGGCGCGTAAGCGGGCTCCACCCGGGCGGACTGCCCGAGGCGAATGCGACCGGCGTCCGTCTCGAAGACATCGGCGTTGACCCAGACGCGGCTCAGGTCGGCGAGCGAATAGAGTTCGGTTTCGGGCGTCACCCGCGCGCCGGGGAAGGCGTTCCGGGAGACGATGAAGCCGGTGGACGGAGCATAGAGAGTGCTCGTCCGCTGCACTTCGCCGGACTCTTCGAGCCGGCGGAGAGCGGCTTCGTCGAGCCCCCAGTGGTGGCGAAGTCGTTCGCGGGCGGCCTCGACCATCGATTCGTTGGCGGCGCGGACGGCGGCGACGCTGGATTCGCGCAGCGTGGCGCGGGCTTTGCGGGCGAGGAGAAACTCCTGCTGGGAGGCGGTCAGTTCGGGGCTGTAGAGGGTCAGCAGGGGTTCGCCCCGTTTGACGAGGCGGCCGGTGAAGTCGGCGTGGACTTTGTCGATCCAGCCCATCGTGCGCGAAGAGACGCGGGTCAGGCGGGTTTCATCGACGGCGACGCGTCCGGGCACGCGCAGCGAGTCACTGACGGTCATCCGCTCGACGAGTTGCGTGCGGACGCCGATCCACTGCTGTTTTTCCGTGCTGATCGCGACATGGCCGGGGCCGGGTTCGTCATAGACGGGTTCGAGGTCGTTGCCGGTTTCGGGGTTCAGGCCGGGTTGGTCGCTGCGGTAATCGGGGGCCTGCGGGTCGCGATAGTAGAGGATTTTGCCCTTCGGAACATCCGCCGCGGGCGCGGAATCGGGCACGAGTTCCATGCCGCAGATGCCGCATTTCCCGGGGCCATCGGACTTGTAGCCGGGGTGCATCGGGCAGTGGTAGCCGGATTTGTGATCGTGCGAGTGGGCGTGGTCGTCGTGGCCGGCGCCCCACCAGCGGTGCTGGGTCATGCCGGCGACGAAAGCGGCGATCATGGCCAGAACAAGTAGGATCTTCTTTGTCATGGCGTTATTCCTCCACCAGTTCGAGGCCGGTAGCCTGTTCGAGGCGGATCAGCGCCCGGTGGTATTCGAGGCGTTCGCGATGGTATTCGAGTTCGTAATCGAGCACGGCCATCAGGCTGGCGAGAAGGGCGGGGAAATCGGCCTGCCCCGTTTCATAGGCAGGCAGCGAAGCTTCGAGGGTCAGCGCCGCCTGGGGGATCAGCGTGGATTCATAGAGGCGGAGCAGGCGCCAGGCTGTGGCGCTGAGCAGGGCATCGTCCTTGATGCGGAACAGGAGATCGTTGCCGGCGGCCTGGTAGTCGCGGCGGGCGCGGTCGCGTTCGTGGGCCTGTTCGGCGATGGCTGCGCGCTGCCGGCCGCGCGTGAAGAAGGGGAGATTGATATCGACGCGGGCTTCGTACATGTTGCCCCAGCGGTTGTCCATCCGGCCCATCGTGGAGTAACCGCCGGCGATGGTGTAGTCGATCGCGCCCTCCTTGCGGGCCAGGTTCAGGGCGAGTTCGGTCTTCGCCACGGCGTGCTGCCTCTTGATGAGGACCGGAGCGAAGGCGCGCGCCTGCTCGTAAAGTCGGTCGAGCGAGACGACCATTTCGCGGACCGGCGGCGTGGAGGGGCGGGCGATCGGGGTGTCGAGCGGACGGGCGGCGAGGGCGTTCAATTCGGCGGCACGGCTGTCGATGGCGAGGCGGGCGCGCTCGGCGCGGGTTTCGAGCAGCGTTAACTGGGTCTGGGCACGCAAGAGGTCGGCCTGGGAGCCTTCGCCGGTCGAGTAGCGTGCCTCGGTAACTTTCAGCATCCGTTCGAGAAGGCCGCGTGAACGATCAAGCACGCCGAGTTCCTCGTGCGAGTAGGCCAGTTCGTGCCACGCCGCCTTCACGCGGGCGACGACCTCGAGTTGGGCGGCGAAGTACTGCTGCTCGGCTTCCGATGCCTCCTTGAGGGCGATGGCGCCGCGAAGGCGGCGCTTGCCGGGAGCCGGGAACATCTGCGAGGCCATGAAGCCGAGGCGGGCGAGCGGCTCCCGGCCGAGACCCTGGCCCGGCAGCGGGCCGCCCATGCTGACGTAACCGGCTGAAAACATAGGATCAGGCAGACTGGAAGCCTGCGCGGGGCGCTGTCGTGCGGCTTCGAGTTGCTTCTGTGCTGCCTGGATTTCCGGGTTGTGCCGCAGCGCCTGCTGAATCAGATCCTCGAGTTCGGAGGCCTGCGCGAGCGGCAGAAACGCCAAAACGAGCGCAAGAACACGCATAAACTGCTCCTTAAACGCACTTCAAACGGGGTTGAGGGCCGCTTTTGGGGCGTGGAGCTAGATCAGCAGGCTGGCGTTGGTCAGGAAGAGGGGGGGACTGACGGGGGGCGGAGCTTCGTCGAAAACGGGCGTCTCCAGCAGGGGAAGCGCGGATTCAACGGCCGGCACGACGGGCACGGACCCGGCTAGGGCAAGTTCGACAGCGGGCGTGAGACCCTCGGGAGCGACATACTGGGCGGGCATCCAGCCGCAACCGCCGGTTTCCTGGTCCTGCTTCTGCTTCGGACAGCAGTCGTGGGCGGGATCGTGGTGGGCTTGGGATGCCGGCTGAATGGTGCAATGGGCGCACGGAGCCGCGATGAGCGTGACGCTCAGCAACAGCAACAGAACGGCCTGGCTCCAGCGAGTCATTCCAATTCAAGCATAACACCGTGGTAAAGTACCTTCATTCGATGTGGAGGGAACCGGGATGTCCTTGAAGTTGAGCCGCCGCGCCTTTTTTGCCACCGCGCCCGCGATTTTGGGCGCACAGGACAAGAGTGGACTGAAGCGCCCGATTGTTGGCGAGGGCGCATTTCAGTACGAAGTGATCCATGATTGGGGCGAACTGCCGCGGACGATCCGCTACGGCAACGTGCATGGCGTTTGTGTGGACTCGCAGGGGCTGATTTACATCCACCACACGGTGCATTCGACCAGCGAAAGCGATGATTCGATGGTGGTTTTTGATCCGGCGGGGAAGTTTGTGAAGAGCTGGGGGCGGGACTTCAAGGGAGGCGCGCACGGGCTGCACATCAACCGGGAAGGCTCGGACGAATTCCTCTATCTGTGTGACACGAAACGGAATATCGTCGTGAAGGCGACGCTGAAGGGCCAAGAGGTCTGGACTCTGGGCTACCCGAAGGTGTCGCCGGAGTATCCGGTGGACGCGGACGGCAATCCGGCGGTCAAGTACAGCCCGACCAACCTGACCGTGGCGCCGAACGGCGATGTTTATGTGGCGGACGGCTATGGATCCAGCTTCGTGATCCAGTACAACGCCAGGGGCGAGTACATCCGCACATTCGGCGGCAAGGGGAAAGAGGCGGGGCAACTGAACAGCCCGCACGGAATCTGGCTGGATCGCCGGCGGGCCGGCGAACCGCTGATTCTGGTGGCGGATCGCACGAACCGGCGCTTGCAGTATTTCACGCTGGACGGGCGGCATCACCATTTTTCGGCCGAAGGGACGGTGAAACTGCCGTGTCACTTCGATATCCAGGGGGAACTGCTGCTGATTCCGGATCTCGAAGCGCGAGTGACGCTGCTCGACGGGCAGGACCGCCTGGTCGCCCATCTTGGGGACGATCCTTCGGGAACCTGGGGCAAACTGCGGCGCGAGCCGAGAGAGAAGTTCATCCCGGGCAAGTTCGTCTGCCCTCACTCGGCTTGTTTCGACAGGGACGGCAATATCTTCGTCGTTGAGTGGGTGGAAGTCGGGCGGGTGACCAAACTGCGGCGTCTCAGTTAGTCTGGAGAGGATGGTTGCACCGCAGATTCGCCTCGCCACGCCCGCCGACGCCGAGTTTCTGGTTCGCGGCAATGCCGCGATGGCTTTGGAAACAGAGCATTTGTCGCTCGATCTGGACCGGTTGCGGGATGGCGTCCACGCGCTGTTCGACGACCGTTCCCGCGGACTGTATTATCTTGCCGAGGTGGACGGGCGGCGCGCCGGGCAGATGATGATCACCTACGAGTGGTCGGACTGGCGCAACGGGGTATTCTGGTGGATTCAAAGCGTCTGGGTAGAGCCGGAATACCGGTCACGAGGGGTTTTCAAGGCATTGTACGCGCATGTGGAGCAGTTGGCGCGTTCGACGCCGGGGGTGTGCGGGTTGCGGTTGTATGTGGAGAAGGATAATGCCCGGGCGCAGGGCACATACGAGCGTGTGGGGATGAAGCGGACCCCGTATCAGATGTTCGAGGTGGATTTCGTGCTGGGCGGGCCCGATGAGCCCGAAAAGCGTTGAAATTCACAACACTGGGTATCGGATTTTTCAACACTGCCCTAAATTCATGAAAAATATGGGGCTTGGGTCGGTTTTGCGGATAAATACGGCAGCGCCTGTTGAGAATCGCAACAGCCCTGATGTTTCGGCCTTTCGAGTAACACCACGGTAAATCAATCACTTAGCTCCTCTGGCGAGTTTGGCACGCGACCTGCATATAGAAGGGTGCCGGATGAAGCCGGTGAATACAACACAGAGGAGTTAAAGCCATGACCGTTCTCTTACTCGTTCTCACTTTCGCAACGTTTATCGTGATTGACCTGGTTCTGAACCGGAAGAAGGCGCCGAAGATTGCGACCGAAACCGAACTGCAGCCCGTGATGGCGGAAAGCGATCCGGAAGTGGTTGGTGGATTTGCCGTTCCGTCGAATGTCCGGTATCACCCTGGTCACACCTGGGTCCAGCGGGAACGGAAGAATGTCAATCGCGTAGGTGCTGACGCTTTCGCGGCGGCGTTCGCGGGACCGGTGGACCGGATCGAACTGCCGAAGCCGGGCCAGTGGGTTCGTCAGGGGCAGAAGGTGGCGAGCTTCATTCGCAATGGCGAGAAGATCGAACTCGTGAGCCCGGTGGAAGGTGAAGTTGTTGAAATCAATAGCACGCTGCTGACCAACCCCACGCTGCTCCGGGAAGAACCTTACGGAAAAGGCTGGATGATGAACGTGTTCTCGCCGGACGAAGACAGCCCGGCCCGCAACCTGCTGCCGGTGAATCTGGTGCGGTCGTGGATGCAGGAAGCGGCGGACCGGCTGTTTGCCCTGCAGCCGCAGCTGGCTGGTGCGACGGCCGCTGATGGTGGCGAACCGGTTGCTGATCCTGCCGCCGCGCTGGACGCGAAGACCTGGAAGAAGGCGGCCGAAGAGTTCTTCCTCAGCTAGCTAGGCGAGTGCTGTAGAGTTTCACACAAAAAGGTGTTGAACTCTTCTACAGATCAGGATAAACTGGTCTGGAATTCACGAGGGAGGCCTCGATGGCCAAAGCGGTTCTATACGACAATGTCCTCTGTGTTGGATGCCGTCTCTGTGAGGCAGCTTGCTCTGAAAAGTGGAAGCTGCCTTACACCGACGAGATTGCCGGGACGGAAAAGACTTCGGCGCAGAAACTGACCACGATCACGACCCACGGAGAGAAATTTTCGCGCAAGCTGTGTATGCACTGCATAGACCCGGCTTGCGCGAGCGTGTGTCCGGTGGCGGCGTTCGAGAAGACGGCGGCGGGCCCGGTGGTGTACCACCCGGAGAAGTGCATGGGCTGCCGGTATTGCATGATGGCGTGCCCGTTCCAGGTGCCATCGTACGAATGGAACGAGCGGCTGCCGCTGGTGAAGAAGTGCGACATGTGCGCGGAGCGGGTGTCGTTCGGCGGGATCACCCACTGTTCCGAGGCTTGCCCGTTCGAGGCGACGATCACGGGTGAGCGGGACGAAGTGATCGCGATTGCGAAAAAGCGGATGGAGGCGAGCCCGGGCGAGTATCATCCGGCGATCTACGGGATGGAGGAAGTGGGCGGGACGAGCGTGCTGATGATCGGTTCGGAGCCCTACGAAAAGCTCAACATGCCGGGGAACCTGCCGAAGGAGTCGCTGCCCACCTACACCTGGGCGGCGCTGAAACACGTGCCGGACGTGGTGATTCTGGGCACGGTGCTGATGAGCGGAGTTTATTGGATCACGCATCGCCGCGAGGAAGTGGCGGCGGCCGAAGGAGGCGAGAAATGAGCCGCTTCATGCCACGGACGTTTTGGCAATGGGTTTTCGCGGCCCTGATGGTGGCGGGCCTGTATGCCACCTACATCCGGATTTTCTACGGGCTGGGCGGGGCGACGAACCTGTCGGATCAGTTCCCCTGGGGGATCTGGGTCGGGTTTGACATCTTGTGCGGAGTCGGTCTGGCGGCGGGCGGGTTCACGCTGGCGGCGATCGTCCACATCTTCCATCTGGAGGAGTTCAAGCCGGTGGTCCGGCCGGCGATTTTGACCGCGTTCCTGGGTTATGTGCTGGTGGTGGTGGCGCTGATGTTCGATCTGGGACAGCCCCACCGGGTCTGGCACCCGATCATCATGTGGAATCCGCGTTCGGTGATGTTTGAAGTCGGCTGGTGCGTCACGCTGTACACGACGGTGCTGTTCCTCGAGTTTCTGCCGGTGATTCTGGAGAAACTGGGCCTGCAGCGGCCGCGGCGGGTGCTGAAGGGCGTGATGCTGCCGATCATCATCATGGGCGTGATTCTGTCCACGCTGCACCAGAGTTCGCTGGGCAGCCTGTATCTGATCGCCAACGGGAAATTGAACACGCTGTGGTACACGCCGCTGCTGCCGGTCCTCTTCTACGTGTCGGCGATCGGCGTAGGTCTGGCGATGACGATTTTCGAGAGCTGGCACAGCTCGAAGGCCTTCGGCCGGGAACTGGAATGGCCGCTGATCCAGAAGCTGTCGCGGGTGCTGGCGGTGGTGATCGCCTGTTATCTGACGATGCGATTTCTCGACCTGAACCATCGCGGCGCCTGGGCTGCCCTGGAAGATCCGGGCTGGGAGAGCCGGCTGTTCGTGCTGGAGATCATGCTGATGGCGGTGCCGATGCTGCTGTTGTTCCGGGAGCGGACGCGGCAGAACCCGCACACGATGTACGCGGCGGTCACGATGTTCCTGTTCGGATTCCTGGTGAACCGGCTGAACATCGCCGTGACGGGCATGGAACGCGCCTCCGGAGTGACGTACATCCCGAAGTGGACCGAAGTGGTGATCACGCTCGCGATCGTGGCGGCGGGATTCGCGATCTTCAAACTGGCGGCGAAGTATCTGCCGTTGTTCGAGCCGATGCACGACAGCGAGTCCGGAGATCCCGAAGGCGCGCCGGACAAGTTGCAGCCCGCGGCGACGCCGGGGGACTAAGCCATGGCCGCCGCCACGAGTGGGCGTCGTGTGAGCGTGGCCGGGAAACTGGCCGTGCTGCTGGTGGCGGCGGTCCTCGTGTGTTTCGGGCTCTACGGCTATCTGCAGCAACGGCTGGAACAGCGGCACCTCGAATCGCTCGTGCTGTTGTCGGCGGAGCGGGTGGCGGATATCGTCCACTTCAGCTCGTACGACGCGATGTTGAAGAACGATCGTGAGCGTCTGTACACCATGATCCGGGACATTGGGAAGGAGCCGGGCATTCGCCGGCTCCGGATCATCAATGAAGACGGACTGGTTCAGCATTCGACGGAAGCGTCGGAGTCGGGCACGATGGTCGACAAGTCGGCGGAGGCGTGTTACGCCTGCCACGCTCAGGCGCAGCCTCTGACCAAACTGGCGCGCCGGGACCGGGCGCGGATCTTCCGCAACGCGGACGGGCGGCGGACGCTGGCGGTGATCCGGCCAATCGAGAACCAGCCCGAGTGCAGTAACGCGGCATGCCACGCGCATCCGGCCTCGCGGCGGATTCTGGGGGTGATTGACGCGCATCTGGACCTGGCCGGCGTGGATGCCCAACTGGTGGAGCACCGGACGCAGATGGCGCTCTTCACGCTGGGGACAGCGGGCGTGATGAGCGTTCTGAGCCTGCTGTTTGTGTGGCTCGTGGTGCACCGGCCGATGCGGGAGTTGTTCGCGGCCACGATCAAACTCACGCGCGGGGAAACCACGCACCGGATTCATGTCGATACCCAGGACGAGTTCGGGGTGCTGGGGCGCAGCTTCAACGCGATGGCGGCGGAAATTCACCGGACCCACGCGAAGCTGAGGGAGTGGGCGGAGACGCTGGAGTCGCGAGTCCAACAGAAAACGAGCGAACTGGAGACGGCCCACCGGGGCATGGTGACCAGCGAGAAGATGGCGAGCCTGGGGAGGCTGGCGGCGACGGTGGCCCACGAAGTGAACAATCCGCTGTTCGGGATGTTGACCTACGCCCGGCTGACGCTGAAGGATATCGACCGGCTGGAGGCGGACGCGAAGACGAAGGCGCGAATGCGGGAGAATGTCGAGATCATCGAGCGGGAGAGCAAACGCTGCGGGGAGTTGATGAAGAGCCTGCTGGCGTTCTCGCGGCAGAAACCGCCGCAGTTGGCGGCCGTGAACGTAAATACGGTGATCCGGCAGGCGACGCGGCTGATGCTGCATCAGTTCGAGTTGAGCCAGATTGAACTGGTGGAAGAGTTGAGTGAGGAGTTGCCGGAGATTCAGGGGGATCCGGCGCAGATCCAGCAGGTCCTGATCATCCTGCTGGCGAATGCGAACGAGGCGATCGGCCAGGGCGGCCAGATCCGGGTCCGGACGGCTGCCGTGGACCGGGGTGAGGGGATCCGGATCGAGGTGCTGGACAACGGGCCGGGGATCGCGGCGGATGTGATGGAGAAGATCTTCGAGCCGTTCTTCAGCACGAAGGAGAACCAGCACCGGACAGGCCTGGGTCTGGCGGTGGCGAAAGGGATCGTGGACCGGCATGGTGGAGCGCTGCTGGTGGAAAGCCAGGTGGGGGCCGGGGCGAAGTTCATCGTGGAGTTGCCGTTGCGCGCGCCGGCCGGACTGGCGGCGCCGCGGGAAGGAGAGAGCGCATGACCAGCGGGCACATTCTGATCGTGGACGACGATCCCGTGGTGCGCGATTCGCTCGGCAAGTGGTTCGAGAGCGAGGGTTTCGAGGTCGAAATCTGCCCTGGGGCGCACCATGCGCTCGAGCGGATGGCGGCGGACCGGTTTGATCTGGCGCTGGTCGATATCAAGATGCCCGGCGTGGACGGCATCGAGTTGCAGGCAAGGCTCAAGGAAGCGGATCCGGAGATGCCCGTCATCATCATGACCGGCTACGCGAGCGTCGAAACAGCCGTTAAAGCGCTGAAAAACGGCGCGTACGATTACATCACGAAGCCATTTGATCCGGATGAGCTGGTCCATCTGGTGTCGAATGCGATCTCGCACCGGTCGGCGGCGCGGGAGGTGGTCCGGTTGCGGGAGAATCTGAAGCAGATCTTCCCGGAGACGTCGCTGATCGGGCAGAGTCCGGCGATGAAGCGCGTGGTGGAGTTGGTGGAGACGGTGGCGCCGACGGACGCGACGGTGCTGATCACGGGAGAGAGCGGGACCGGCAAGGAAGTGGTGGCGCGGGCGGTGCACGCGGCCAGCCCGAGGCGGTTCAATCCGATGGTGGTGATCCACTGCGGCGCGCTGACCGAGACGCTGCTGGAAAGCGAACTGTTCGGGCACGAAAAGGGCGCGTTCACCGGGGCGCAGGCGCGCAAGAAAGGCAAGTTCGAGGTGGCCGAAGGCGGAACCGTCTTTCTGGACGAGATCGCGGACATCAGTCTGCGGACGCAGACGGATCTGTTGCGCGTTTTGCAGGAGAAGGAGATCGTCCGGGTGGGCGATTCCCACGCGGTCAAGGTGGATTTCCGGGCCATTGCGGCGACGAACAAGCGGCTGGAGACGCTGGTCGAAGAGAAGAAGTTCCGGCCGGATTTGTATTACCGCCTGAACGTGTTCGCCATCGAGATTCCTCCCTTGCGAGCGCGGCGGGAGGACATCCCGCTGCTGGCGAACCATTTTTTGCAGAAGTTCGCGGAACAGATGAACCGGACGCCGCAGAAGATGGCGCCACGGACGCTCGAACTGGTGATGGACTACGACTGGCCGGGCAACGTGCG
>DNFG01000220.1:567-1556 GCA_003487005.1 Bryobacterales bacterium | reverse complement strand
ACTCGAAAACGCCATCGAGCGGGCTTTGCTGATCAACCGGGAGCCGGAGTTGCAGCCGGAGGATTTCCCGTTCCAGGCGTCGCCGGTGATGGCGGCGGAAGGGCGGCGGCTGGAGGACATCGAGAAGGTCCACATTGAACGCGTGTTGACCGAGAGCGGCTGGAACCTGTCGCGGTCGGCGCGGGTTCTGGGAATCGACCGGACGACGCTCTACAACAAGATCAAGCGGTACAACCTGCGGGGCGAGGACGCAGGGACGCCGGCGCGGGACTAGGGGGACCCGGCGGCGGTGCTGCGGGGCGTTCACCTGATGCGCGTGACGCCGGCGCCGGCGCTGGAGACCCTGGACCGGCTGGCGGCGGGTTTGGCGCGGCTGCTGCGGGTGTCCTGCCACGTCACCACGGAGGAGTTTGACGGGCGGTTTGCCTTCGATCCCCTGCGGCGGCAGACCTACTCGACGGCGCTGCTGGCGCAACTGGCGCAGGCGCCGCTGCCCGAGGGGGTGGCGCTGCTGGCGGTGACCGAGGCGGATCTGTTTGTCCCGGTGCTGACCTTCGTTTTCGGGGAGGCGCAGATGCCGGGGCGGGCGGCGCTGGTGTCGCTGGCGCGGTTGCGGGACGAGTTCTACGGCTTGCCGGCGGACGCGGGGCGGCTGGACGAACGGTTACTGAAAGAAGGGCTGCACGAATTGGGGCACACGCAGGGTTTACGGCACTGTGACGACTGGCGGTGCGTGATGGTCAGCTCGCACGCGGTCGAGAAACTGGACCTGAAGGACGCGGATTTCTGCGCGGCCTGCAAGCGGCGTCTGGCGGGGAACGGACCGGCTGCAAAGCCGCCGGCGAAGCGCTGGGGCGGGTTGATGTAGCGAAAGGCGAAACGCGGGGCGGCGCGGCGCATCTATAATTGGGTCAGGGGCATGAACACCATGAAGTTGAGCCGCAATAGTCTTGTGATCGCCTTCTCCGCCATGGCGGAGAAGGCGATCA
>DNFG01000220.1:0-228 GCA_003487005.1 Bryobacterales bacterium | reverse complement strand
ACCGCGTCGGTGAACGAAGTGGTGGTCCCGGTCACGGTGACCGACGACAAGGGCCGCTTTGTGCGGGATCTGTCAGAGAAGGACTTCCTGATCTACGAAGAGGGCAAGCTGCAGAAAATCAGCTTCTTCACCCGCGAACGGAATCAGCCGGTGGTGCTCGGCTTTCTGATTGATCTGTCGAACTCGAACCGTCTTCATTGGGACAAGTTCAAGGAAGCGATCCAGGAT
>DNFG01000219.1 GCA_003487005.1 Bryobacterales bacterium | reverse complement strand
CCCGGGATCGTCACCGAGTCCGAGGCCGGGTAGTAGGACTCCCGCGGCATCGTGAATCCGGCGCCATCCGGCCCTTCCTGCATCAGCCGGAGATTCGGCGATGCCAGTCCCAGCGCCTGAATGTTGACCATCACCGTCGCCGGCCTGGCCGTCGACAACCGGATATCGGCCGTGACGGTCTCCCCTGCCCCCACTGTCAGCGGCTTCGCCAGTGCCGGGTTCGTCGCATCCGGATGATAGGTCGCCAGGAACACGTTCTCGCCCGGCATCGACCACGTGGGCGTCCCGCTCGCCGCCACCGTCCAAACCCCCGCCGGCAGCGTGTGAATCCGGTACTCCCCGCGGTCGTTCGTCCACACTCCCGGCAATGCCTGTGCGCTCATCAGCGTCTGCCTCTGGTTCAACCGGATCGGCCGCACCAGCACCGAATCCGCCGGGTCGCCCGCCTCGTCGGTCACCCGCCCCGCAATCACCGCTCCCGGAATCAGCGGGAACGGGATGTTCGATGTATCGTGCTTCGGCCCCACCGCAAGCGCCGAAGCGAACTGCCGCCCCAGCGCGCGCTGTCCAAAAGTCTGCAGAGGATAACCCAGCCTCAGC
Source organism: Bryobacterales bacterium (assembly GCA_003487005.1). GTDB lineage: Bacteria > Acidobacteriota > Terriglobia > Bryobacterales > Bryobacteraceae > PNKE01. The sequence goes on along the minus strand of DNFG01000219.1, from coordinate 11,022 downwards.
CCATAGAGCATATATTTGCCCGCTGCCAGGCCCTCAAACCGGAATCGCCCATCCTCCCCCGTCAGGAAGTTCTTCTCGTCCGACTGGTCGTTGACGGGCGCCACCATCACCCGCGCCCGCGCCAGCGGCGCGCCCGTCACCGAATTCACCACCTGACCCGCGACCGTGTACTGCGCCGCCGCCGGCGCCGCCAGCGCCAGCATCAGAAAGACCCCCCAGTGCCTCACTGCTCCTCCCTCTCCAGAATCTTCACTTCAACCTCCGCGGTCTGCCGCTCCGCCAGAACCACCGAAACCGCCCTCGACGCCACCCGGTCCAGCACCGCCGGATCCCGGTACGCCACCGGTTCATCCCGCCGCCAGCCCAGCACCCGGTAGCCGCCCGGGGGCATCTGCGGCATGACGCATTCCCTTCCCGCCGCGCACGACTGTTCGTAAAACACCGGCCCATCCGCCGTCTCCCGGTACGCCACCACGCCCCATGCCGCCTCCATTTCATCTGCCTTCACCTGTAGTCTGGCTGCGCCCGGCCGGGTTTCCACCTCCACAATGATCTCTCCCCCGCCTTCGCCCACCGTCAGCCCTTTCGCCAGCACGTCCTGCCCTGAAACACGGATCGACGCGACGTAAGGAGTATCCTGCTGTTCAACTCCTCTCGGCCTCGATGCCTGCCGGTTCACAGACACGGCGTAGCGGCCAGGGGCGATTTCATTGCGGTCGCCGCCCGGCGGATTCGGACCCAGCGTCGCCATCTGCACCCATCCTCCCGCATCGAGCGAGATCACTTGCATCATGAAGCCCCTCTCCTCAACCCCCGCCCCCACCCCCTTCAATACCGCCGTCGGCGTCGCCCGCACCTGCACCCCTCGCGTCTCGCCGCTCACCACAAAGTTCGCCCGGCCCAGCACCGCCATCGAACCCTCCTTGACGGCCTCCACCGTATATTCCCCAACCGGCAGATCCCGGATAGCGAAGACGCCCGAATTCTGGTTCAGGCCGATCGAGCCGCCCACATCCACTCCCCCACGCATCAGCCGCAACCTCGGAACCGGCCGCAGCGGGATCCCGCTCAGCCGCCCGTGCACGTCGTACACCGCCTCCGCCCGCAAGGTGAGCACCCGCTCCACCTCGTCCCCGTATCCCACTGCAACCCAGTTCCCGGCTTCCGCCTCCCCAGGATCTACTGGCATCGACGCCGCGTAGCCCTCGCGAGGAAAACTCGGGCTCGTGTAGCTGCCCAGAAATGGCGTGAAGTAGCCCCCAAGAGCCGTCCCGAGCATATATTTCCCGGGCCGCAGACCGTACAGCCTCGCCCGCCCCAGATCGTTCGTCTCCAATCGCCGGACCTGCCTCAGCCGCCGCACGCCCTGCTCCACACTCTCCGCGTACAACACCGCCGGGATCCCTGGAACCGCCTCCCCATGCTCGTCCCGCACCACCACCTCCACCGCGGCATAACGGTTGATCCGGATCACGAGGCCTTCGCGGGAAGGGCCGACTAGCACCCTCGTCCCGTCGTTCGGGGCCTGCCTTGTTCCATCGACATACCCCGGACGGCTGACGGTGAGCTGATACTCCCGCTCGCCCAGGCCGCTCAGTTCGAAGCTCCCGCTCTCGCTCGTCAGCACGCTCCGCGGTCCTCCATTGTCCACACTCACCCGCGCCCGCGCCACCGGCGCACCGGTCGCCCCATCCACCACCTGCCCGCGGATGAAAAACTTCCCCTGCTCTTCCTGAAGACCTTCAACAACCTGCGCTTCCGCCGCAACTGCAAGAATGAAACCGCATATACACCAAAATTGGGTACACTTCATGCCGGATCTCTGCGCGTATTATGTCAGATTTTCCGAATCCCTCAAGACGCCCCCCGCCGCCCGCCCCCACTCCGCTATAGTGCTTCCATGTCCATCCGAGCCACCGTGCTGCTGCTCGCCGCGCTCTCCGCCCCCGCCGCGGAGATCGCCGTCCCCGGACTCCGCGAGCCTGCCGAGATCCTCGTTGACCGCTGGGGCGTTCCCCACATCTACGCCCGCAACTTCCACGACGCCTTCTTCACCCAGGGCCTCAATGCCGCCCGCGACCGCCTCTTCCAGATCGACCTCTGGCGCCGCCGCGGCCTCGGCCAACTCGCCGAAGTCCTCGGCCCCAGCTACCTCGACCAGGATAAAGCCGCCCGCCTCTTCCTCTACCGAGGCGACATGGATGCCGAATGGGCCGCTTACGGCCCCCAGGCCCGCCAGATGGCCGAAGCCTTCGCCGCCGGCGTCAATGCCTGGATCGCCCATATCGCCGCCCGCCCGGAACTCCTTCCCATTGAATTCCGCGTCCTTGGCTATCAACCCGCACCCTGGGATCCCGCCGACATCGTCCGCATCCGCAGCCATGGCCTCACCGGCAACCTGAACGCCGAGGTCGCCCGCGCCCGCGTTTTCTGCCAATCCGGTCTCGAAAACGGCCCGAAACACGACCACTTCCGCTCCGGCCTCCAACCCCCCTGGCAAATCCAGATCCCCGATGGACTCGACCCCTGCCTCCCCCCCGATGTCCTCGGCCAATACACTCTCGCCACTCAGGCCGTCCGCTTCCTCGCTCCGCCCGTCACCAGCGACCTCGAAGGCAGCAATAACTGGACCATCGCCCCCGCCAAATCGGCCACCGGGCGGCCCATCCTCGCCAGCGACCCCCATCGCGCTTATTCCACCCCCAGCCTCCGCTACATCGCCCATATCAGCGCCCCCGGCCTCGATCTCATCGGCGGCGGCGAACCTTCCCTGCCCGGGATCTCCATCGGCCACAACGGCGCCATCGCCTTCGGCCTCACCCGCTTCTATATCGACCAGGAAGACCTCTATTTCTACGAAATCAACCCCCAAAACCCGCTCCAATACCGCTATCGCGACGCCTGGGAGGACATGCGCGTCCACCGCGAGACCTTCAACGTGAAGGGCGCCCCGCCCGTCCATGCCGATCTCGCCTTCACCCGCCACGGCCCCGTCATCTGGACCAATGCCCGCCGCGCCTTCGCCGTCCGTTCGTCCTGGTTCGAACCCGGCACCGCCGCCTACTTCGGCAGCGCCGCCTACTCCGCCGCCCGTAATTTCAACGACTTCCGCTCCGGCCTCGCCCGCGCCCTCGTCCCCGGCCTCAATTACGTTTACGCTGACACCCAGGGCAATATCGGCTGGGCCGCCGCCGGACTCGCCCCCATCCGTCCCAATTGGGACGGCCTCCTCCCCGTCCCCGGCGATGGCCGCTACGAATGGGCCGGCTTCTGGACTGCCAGCCAACTCCCCTCCTCCGCCAATCCCCCTTCCGGCTATCTCGCCACCGCCAACGAGATGAACCTCCCCCCCGATTACCCCCACGCCGAGCGCAAACTCGGCTTCGAGTGGGTCAATTCCTCCCGTTTCACGCGCATCGATTCCGTGCTTAAAAACACCCCAAAAGTCACTCTGGAAGACTCAATGCGCCTTCAAAACGACATCACTTCGATCCCCGCGCGCCGACTTGCCGCCCTTCTCGCGCCCCTCAAGTCAGACGATCCCGGCACCCGCGCCGCCCTCGCCCTGTTCCGTGGCTGGGATGGCGTCGAACACGCCCACTCCGCCACCGCCGCGCTCTACGAAGTCTGGATCTCCCGCCACCTCGGCCGCGCGTTCCTCGCCGCCGTCCTCCCTGCCACCTCCGCCGTCCGCTCCCCGGACATGGCCGTCCTTATCGACACCCTCGAAAAAGGCACACTCCCGGGCCGCGATACCCTCCTGCTCGAATCCCTCGCCGCCGCCTTCCGCGAAACCGGGCGTCTGCTCGGCCCGGACCCCAAAAACTGGCAGTGGGGCAACCTGCACCATTCGTTCCCCGCCCACCCGCTGCTCGATTCCGTGGACGAACCCCTCCGCTCGCAACTCCAGGTCGGCCCGTTTCCCAAATCCGGCGGCCCCCACTCCCCCAATCAGTCCGGCTACCGCGCGACCGACTTCCGCCAGTCCGGCGGCGCCTCCTTCCGCCTCGTCGTCGATGTCGGCAATTGGGACAACTCCCGCGCCGTCAACTACCCCGGCCAGTCCGGCGACCCCGCCAGCCCGCACTACCGCGATCTCGTCGAACTCTGGCGCGAGGGCCGCTATTTCCCCCTGCTTTACACCCGTCCGGCGGTCGAAAAAGCCACCCTGGAGCGCTTTATCCTCGTTCCCGCGCCCAAATAGCCGCCATTATGACGCCAGCAGGCGCCGCACAATCGCGGCATTCTCCGCGACTTCATCCTTGAAGCGAGGGTACACGCCCACGATCACCGCGTCCGTCGGCTTGATGTTCTCGAACGCGAACCGGAACGCCTCCTCGAGGCCGCCGCGCTTCTCCGCCACCCGGCCCGCCGCCAGGATCTTGAACGCCAGGCACGGCCGCTTCACCGCCCGGATCACCTTGCACATCCGCGCGGGATCGCCCTCCAGAAACGACGTTCCAATGCCCATTTCGCCGGTTAATTTGCGCGTTTCTTCCGCGTTTCGCGTCAACTGGTGGAACGATGCCATGTAGAAGTCCACATCCCAGCCGTGCTCTTCCGCGTACGCGATGTTCTCCGGCAGATGCGACGACATGCCCACCAGCACGCCGCTGTCCCGGACGCGCGCCAGAAACTCCTTCACCTTCGCGTGCTCGCCGGCTTTGAACCGCTGGTCCGTCGCCCCGCCGTGATGGACGATCGCCATCGGACCCCGCTTCGCCACCTCCCCGATCAGCGCCGGTTCGTCCCGCATTTTGCCGCCGCTCAGCACCAGATACTGCAACTTGCTGCCGCTTTCGCGCAATTGCGCCATCTGCTCGATGGCTTCCGGAAGATAACTTAACTGGTGGGTGTTGATGCCGTTCCGCTCCGCCGAACGCAGCGTCGCCTCCACGTTCTCCGGGGTGAACCAGTCGCGCATGTGCTGCGCCAGCGACGGCAGCGAATACGCGTAACCGCTGAACGGGTTCGAGCCGATGATCAGCCGCGAAACCGGATATTTCCCCAGTGGTACGGTCGGCAGCAATGGCGCCTGACTGGCCGCCGCCAGCGGCGCTGCGGCCGCCGCCTGAAACAACGCCCTTCGCGAAACCGGGATCGTCATGGCCGAAACCTCCTGAGCCACGTCCGCCGGAAGGTCAGCCCGCAGCGGACTGCCCCGATTCTATCCCAAACCGGCGACCGGCTAACTCCGCCTCTGGCTCATGGTGCGCTGCAGCGCGCACAAACGCTGCTCCAGCGGGTACAGATGCCCCCGCAAACGCCGGTCGTAGAACTCGATCAGCCTTCCCACCTTCGAACGCGCCGGCCGCCACCCAGCCCAACTCGTCCGGTCCAGGAGTTCGAAGAACCGCCGGGAGGCCGCGCTCCCATCGTCAACATCCCACGGCTTCACCCGGCCGCTGAAGTGATACAACCAGGGGTCGCTCATCAGTTGCCCCCGTTCCTCGACGCTCAAGTGCGGCATGGGAATCCGGCGGTCCTCGACCAGCCGGGGCTGCACTTGCCAGCGCGGATCGAGCATCCCCCAACGGCCCGGCCCCACCGCCACATTGAGGGCGTCCTGGTCAAAATAATGCAATTCCCCGCCCTTTTCCGCGATAAAGGCCAGAGCCCGTTCGGGAATTCCGGCTTCCCGCCAGCGTGCGAGGTCGACCAGCATGACTCCGGCGTTGAAATAGGGCGTCCGCGGCGGCAAACCGAGTTCGCGCCAACTCACCAATCCATCGAAACCATCCGCATAGGGTATCGCCGGATCTTGAGCCGCCAGGAGGAGATTTCCGTGCAGCGGCAGGGAAAAGAGTTCCGTGAGCGGGCGGCAGAGGACAGTATCGGCGTCCAGGATGGCGACTCTTTCGACATCGTCGTCGAAGTGGCTGGCGAGCAGAATCCGGGCGTAGGTGATGGCCGGCATCCGCCCCCAGAGCGGCAGACGAAGGGCGTCCGGAAAGCCTGGAGCCACGAAGCGGACATCGAGCCGGGTGTCCGCCCAGGATTCCGTCAGACGCGCCTTGGTCGCGTCGCTGATCCCGCCGTCGGCGACGGTCAGCCGGACCCGGGCATCCGCGGGTAGATGGTCGAGCAGGCTTCGCCCGTGCACCGCCAGGGGGAGGCCAAACCGGTCGTCGGCCAGAGTGAAGACCTCGATCCGGTCGGGCGGGGGCATGGGAAGAAGGATAGCAGATCCGGAGATTTCCCCAATTATCCCCGCCCTAACGCAACTGCTGGTTCAGAAATTCCAGCACCCGCGTCCACGAGAGTTTCGCCGCCTGTTCGTCGTAGCGCGGGGTGGAATCGTTGTGGAACGCGTGGTTCGCGCCTTCGTACATATACATGGTGTACTTGACGCCATTGGCCTTCAGCGCTTCTTCGTAAGCGGGCCACCCGGCATTCACACGGGTGTCGAGGCTGGCGTAATGCAGTTGAAGAGCTGCTTTAATTCTGGGAACGTCCGAAGCCGGAGCCTGGCCGCCATAGTACGGCACGCCCGCCGCCATGTCGGCGCCGAGACGGACCGCCATGGCGTTCGTCATCGCCCCGCCGAAACAGAAACCGATTACGCCCAGCTTGCCGGTACAATCCGGGCGCCCTTTCAGCCAGCGGGCGGCGGCTTCGAAGTCCTCGGTCATTTTGGCGCGGTCGACTTTGGGGAACAGCGCCCGGGCCTGGTCTTCGTCCCCCGGATAACCGCCGGCGCTGGTCAAGCCGTCCGGCGCGAAGGCCATGAACCCGGCGACGGCGAGGCGGCGCGCGACGTCCTCGATGTACGGGGTCAACCCGCGATTTTCGTGGATCACCATGACCCCCGGCAGTTTGCCGGTGGCATTGGCCGGACGGGACAGCGGACCCCGGATGCTGCCGTTGCCCTTCGGCGATTCCACGGTGACGATTTCCGTTTTGATCCGGGCGTCGTCCTTCGGAACCTGCTGGGCCCAGGCGTAATTCGGACTCAGGCTCTCCAGCATTACTGCGGCGGTGACGCCGGCTGTCGCGTACTTCTGAGCGCTCTCGATGAAACCCCGGCGATCGATCTCGCCGTGCGCATACCGGTCGAAGAGCCGCAGGACCTCCTGCGGAAAGTCGGAAGCTTTCATTCTGTCCATGGTTGGTGCCCTCCCGGATACAGGCGAGAATAGCATAGCCGCGGTTACAGAGACGGCGCTGCCCCGTTTTACTGGCCGCTCCCGAATCGTGCCGGTTCGCATCCCCTCCCGGCCGGCAAGCGTGACGCGCCCGCGCCCTCGATAATGAAGTGATGCCACCGCCCGATGGGTCCCTTCAGACCGGATTTGAAAAATGGAGTGCCGACTTCGAGTACATGCGACAGGCCTTTGCCCAGGTTCTGCGCGATACCGGCGACACCGACACCGCCTCTTTCCTCGAAGCGTGCTTCGACGGCGGCCACGGCCTGCAGGACCCCCTCGACACGCGCCGTCTCCAGGCCATCTCGATTGTGTTTCAGCTTCTGGACATCGTCGAGGAAAACACGGCCAACCAGATGCGCCGCCGCGCCGAGGACCCGCGCCACGGAGAAACCGAGCCCGGATTGTGGCTCTATTACCTGAATGAACTGCGCCAACTCGGGTTCTCCGAGGACGACATCCGCGCGTTCCTGCCCACGGTGCGGGTCGAACCCGTCCTCACCGCGCACCCGACCGAGGTCAAGCGGGCCACGGTGCTCGAACACCACCGCCACATCTACCTCCTCCTTGTTGAACGCGACAAGGCCCGTTTTACCGACCTCGAACTCGCGCTGTTCGACCGCCGCCTTCTGGCCGCCCTTGAACGCCTTTGGCGCACGGGCGAGATCTTTCTCGACCGGCCGGATGTCGATAGTGAAGTCCGCAACAGCCTCCATTACCTGCGCAACGTCTTCCCCGAGGCCATTGAACTCCTTGACTTGCGCTTCCAGTATGCCTGGAGTTCGACTTTTTCTTCTCCGCCCCCGGAAATGCCGCAACTTTCGTTCGGCAGTTGGGTGGGCGGCGACCGTGACGGCCACCCCTTCGTCACCCCCGAACTCACCGCGAAGACGCTTCTCCAGCTTCGCGAGATCGCTCTCCATCAGCTCCAGGAGGGCCTCAGGGGCCTCGGCTCCAGGCTGAGCCTCTCGCCGCCGGGCGGAGTCACTTCGGCCGCGCTCGACGGCCTGATTCACACTCTCGCCGCGGGACTTGGTCCGGCCGGCGAAACCGCCCTCACCCGCAACCCCGCCGAACCCTGGCGTCAGCTCATCAACCTCATCAGCATCCGCCTCCGCCACACCGCCGCCGGCTCCGGTCCCCTGCCCTATGCCTCGCCGGACGAACTGCTGCACGATCTCGCGGTCGCCGAATCCACGCTGCGTGAGGCGGGCGCATCCATCGTCGCCGACATCGATGTACGCCCGTTCGCGGCCCAGGTCCGCGCGTTCGGCTTCCATCTTGCTGATCTCGACATCCGCCAGAACAGCGCGTACTTCGACCGCGCGATCGACGGATTGCTCGCCGCCGCCGGGGTTTCGCCGGGCGGCTACTCCACCTGGAGCGAGGCCGCCAAGATCGAGTTCCTCAGCCGTGAACTCACCTCGCTACGGCCCTTCGCCGGTCCCCGGATGGAGTTGCCCGCGGAGGCGCGCGACCTCGTGGACCTGTTCCGCAACCTACGCACACACCTCGACCAGCGTGGCCCCAGTGGCATCGGCAACATCATCGTCTCGATGACACGCTCCGCCGCCGATCTTCTGGCGGTTTACCTCTTCGCCCGCGAAGCCGGTCTGCTGGCCGATCTGGGCGACGGACCCGTGTGCGAACTGCCCGTCTCGCCACTGTTTGAAACCATTGCCGACCTCGAACACTGCGAGTCGATCCTCGACTCCTGGCTTTCGCTGCCCATCACCCGCCGCTCGCTCGCCCATTTGCAGAAACGCTCGGGGGAGCCCACGCCGCGCGTGGTGGTGATGCTCGGTTACAGTGATTCGAACAAGGACGGCGGGATTCTCGCTTCCCACTGGGGCCTGCTCCAGGCCCAGCGGGGACTTTCGCGTCTGGCCCGCCGCCACGGCGTCCGGACCGACTTCTTCCACGGCCGCGGCGGGACCATCGGCCGCGGCGCCGGCCCCACCCATGTCTTCCTCGACGCGCTCCCCGCCGGTTCGCAGATGGGCGGCATGCGGGTCACTGAACAGGGCGAAGTCATCGCCCAGAAGTACGCCAACCGTCTCACGGCGACGTTCCACCTCGAACGCCTGCTGGGCGGAGTCACCCGGACCTCCCTCATCCACTCCCGTGCCCCCCACGCCCCCCACGACCTCGAACCCCTCTGGGCGCGCGTCGTCGAAAGCTCCTTCCGGGCCTATCGCAACCTGGTCGATTCCCCCGGATTCGTCGAGTTTTTCCGCCAGGCCACGCCCATCGACGCCATCGAGAACGCCCGCATTGGCTCACGTCCTCCGCGCCGGACCGGCCGGGCCACCATCGAGGACTTGCGGGCCATCCCATGGGTCTTCTCCTGGTCTCAGGCCCGATTCCACCTGCCCGGATGGTTCGGCGTCGGCAGTGCCCTGAATCAGTTGCGCACCGCCCACCCCGAAGATTGGGACCAACTCGCAGCCGGTCTCCGTTCCTGGCCGTTCCTGGTCTATATCCTCCACAACGTCGAAGCCAGCCTGCTCATGGCCAGCCGCGACATCATGGACCTCTATGCCTCCCTGGTTCCGGACGACGGCCTTCGCCATCGCGTGATGGGTGTTATCGCCTCGGAATACGACCTCGCTCGCGAGGCCGTGGGGGCGCTGCTTGGCGCCCCGGCCGAGATTCGGCGTCCGCGCCTGATGAAGGCCATCGAACTCCGCGAACGCGCCCTGACCCGCATTCATCAGGAGCAGGTCCACCTGCTGAAATCCTGGCGTGCGGAAGGAGGCGACGAGATCCTGAGCAGGTTGCTCGTCACGGTCAACGCCATCTCGATGGGGCAGAAAATGACCGGCTGATCACGGTTTCCGCCCTCTGTTCGGCCCAATTCGCATCTCCTCGCGCGGTGACTCAGGGCGCTGGGTGGTGGTCAAGCCCGGGCATGCCGGGTTTGGGTAGTCTGGAGGGAGGGATTATGTTACATAAAGCACTGCGGGAAGAGGTTTTGGAAGCCAATCTGGAGATTGTTCGCCGGGGATTGGTGTTGTACACGTTCGGCAACGCGAGCGGGATCGACCGGGAGTCGGGGCAGGTGGTGATCAAGCCGAGCGGGGTGCCGTTTGAGAAGTTGAGGCCGGAGGACATGGTGGTGACGACGCTGGAGGGGGCGATCGTGGAGGGCGGGTTGAAGCCGTCGTCGGACCTGGACACGCATCTGGAGTTGTACAAGGCGTTTGCGGGGGTGGGCGGGGTGGTTCACACACATTCGACGTACGCGACGGCCTGGGCGCAGGCGGGTCACGATATTCCGTGTTTCGGGACCACCCACGCGGACTATTTCCATGGGCCGGTGCCGGTGACGGATCCGCTGGATCATGCTGATATTTCAGGGGATTACGAGCGGAATGTGGGGCACGCGATTGTGCGGACCTTTGAAGGGCGGAAGCCGCTGGACCGGCCGGGGATTCTGGTCCGGAACCACGGACCCTTCGTTTGGGGGCCGACCGTGACGAAGGCGGCGATGACGGCGGTGCTGCTGGAGGAGATTGCGCGGATCGCGGCGATCACGGTGGGGCTGAATCCGGAGGCGGGGCCAGTGGACCGGGAGTTGTTGAACCGGCATTTCTTGCGGAAGCACGGGTCGCGGGCGAGTTACGGTCAGGGTTGAGGGACGGGGCGGGGTTCGCCGAAGCGCTGGCGGAGGAGGAAGAGGATGTCCTTCGCGGGCGCGTAGCCCTTCCAGGAGCGTTCTAGGCTGCCGCTGGGGCCGGTGAGGGTGACCTGGGGCGTGCCGGTGGATTCGACGATTTTGAGGCCGAGGGCGGTGAACTGGGCGCGGGCGCTTTCGGCGATGACGCGGAGGGCGCGGCCGTCGGGGGAGTCGTCGGTACCGCGCTGGGCGGGGAAA
>DNFG01000025.1 GCA_003487005.1 Bryobacterales bacterium | reverse complement strand
GTCGTGGTGGCCTCGGTCTGGGTGGTGGTGTTGACCTTCATCATCGGCCGCGTTTTCGTCTCGATGTAGGGCGCGTATGCTGGATTCCTCGGCTCCGGTGGTCCTGGCGTTTGACAGAGTGTCGCTGCGATTTGGCGATGACTTCGTGCTGCGCGGCGTGTCGTTCTCGGTCCGGCGCGGCGAATCGATGATCGTGCTCGGCGCGGCGGGCAGTGGCAAGACCGTCCTCCTTAAGACCGCCCTCGGCCTGTTGCCGGCGACGGAAGGGCGGATCGAGCTCTTCGGCGAGGATGTCACCGGCCTGGACGAGCAGTCCTGGTATGACCGCCGCGGCCGCGTGGGCGTGCTCTTCCAGGAGGGCGGTCTGTTTGACTCGCTCACCATCGAGGAGAATGTCGCCTACCCCCTGCTGAATCAGCCGCGACTGGCGTGTCCGGAGGACGAAGTGGCGCGCCGCGTCGAGGAATCGCTTCGCTTCGTCGAACTGGCGCACACTCTGGACAAGTTCCCCAGCGAACTGTCTGGCGGAATGCGGCGCCGCGTCGGCATCGCCCGGGCCATTGTCACGCAGCCCGATCTGCTGTTGTACGACTCGCCGACCGCCGGCCTCGATCCGATCACGGCCAACACGATCATCGCGCTGGTCATCAAGGGCCGCGATGTCCGCCACGCCACCACCTTCATGGTGACCCACCGCTATCAGGACGGACAGCTTCTGTCCGGCTATCGCTACGAGCCGGAAACGGGTGAACTGCTCGCTTTGAATGGCGGGCACTCAACCGCCAGAACCCACTACCTGGTGCTGCGCGAAGGGTCGGTGGTTTTCGACGGGTCGCAGGAAGAGCTGGAAGCGTCGCCCGATCCCTACGTGCAGCGCTTCGTGCGCCGCGAGGAAGGCGTCTGACGGATATGGCAAGCTAGAAGGAACCGGAATGCCCCGAACCGCCAAAGTTGCCTGGTCTCAATTGAAAGTCGGCGTGATGGCTCTGTTTGCGCTGGCGATCCTCTTTGTTTTGGTGTTTTTGCTGACGGGCGCGGATAACCCGTTCGCGGACAAAGCCACGCTGTACACCTACATGCGCGATTCGGCCGCCATGACCGAGGGTTCCGGCGTCCGCCTCAATGGCATCATGATCGGCAAGGTGACGGACATCGCGTTGACCAACGATCCGGACCTCGACCGCAGCATCCGGATGACCCTCCAGGTGGATCGCGAGCATCTTTTCAGCATCCCGGTGGATTCGGAGCTGGGTTTTAGCGCGGAAAGCGTGCTCGGCGCCAAGTTTCTCAATATCCGGCGCGGCGAATCGAAGGAATCGCTCAAGGATGGCGGTGAGATCAAGGCCCGTGATGACCGCGATTTCCTCGAGATTGTCCAAAGCGCCATGCCGCTGCTCGAATCCGTTCAGTCGATCCTGAACCGGCTCGACAAGATCGTGGCCATCGTGGAACGTGGCGAAGGGTCCATCGGCAAGCTGATTGTCAGCGAGGAAGTCTACACCCGCGTGAATGCCATGCTCGGGGACATGCAGAAGGTCACTCATACGCTGACCACCGGCGAAGGCACCATCGGCAAGCTCCTTCACGACGACGCGCTGTATGACGACCTGCGCCAGACTCTCGCCCGCCTCGACGCCGTCGCCGCCGGTCTCCAGCGCGGCGAAGGCACCGCCGGCAAGCTGCTCAAGGACCCTGCCCTTTACGACGAACTCCGCCAGGCCTCCGCCGAGATTCGCACCCTGGTGGCGGACCTGAACGCCGGCAAGGGCACCGCCGGCAAACTGCTCAAGGACCCCGAAATGCACGACCGGCTCGTCGGAACCCTCGATCGCCTCAATCAGACCATGGACCAGGTGAACTCGGGCCAGGGCACCCTCGGGCAGTTGATGGTCAATCCGGCGCTGTACGAAAATCTTGCCGGCACCACCTCGGAAATGCAGCAGTTGATGAAGGACTTCCGCGCGAATCCAAAGAAGTTCCTCACCATTCAACTGAAGCTGTTCTGATGAATCCCGGAGCACGCAGGCTGAGCGTCAACGCCGACGATTTCGGCTTCACGCACGACGTCAACCGCGGCATCGTCGACGCCCACCTGAACGGTATTCTGACCGCGACCACCCTGATGGCCAATGGCGCCGCCTTCGAGGATGCCGTCTCGCTCGCTCGCGAACATCCGTCGCTCGATGTGGGCGTCCATTTTGTCCTGGTCGGCGGGCCTTCCCTGAGCCGGCCGGGCCAATCCCTGCCCACGACCGTAACTCAACTGCTGGGACTGCTCGCGCGCCGCGCCCTGGACATCGAGGCCGAACTGCGCGCGCAACTCGATCGCATTCTGGCCGCCGGCATTAACCCGGCCCACTTCGACACCCACAAACACACGCATCTGCTTCCCCCGGTGCTGGATGTGGTGGCGCGTTTGGGCCAGGAGGCCGGAGTGTGCTGGGTGAGACGCCCCTTCGACCTGCCTCTGCATGGATCGCCCGCCGAAGTCCCCCTGCTCACCAGGATGGTGAGCAGGGCCTTCAATGGCGTTCGCGGCCAGTTTCATCGTAAACTCACCCGCCACGGCATCGGCTCTACCGACTGGTTCGCGGGTTTTCAGATCACCGGACGCTATAGCGCCGGAGAGTTGCTTCATCTGATCGAGCATCTGCCCGAGGGTTGGACCGAATTCATGACCCACCCGGGTTACTGCACCGATGAATTGCGCTCGTCCCGGACGCGCCTCAAGGAGAGCCGGGAGCAGGAATTGCGGGCCCTCACGGACCCGCGCATCCGCGAGGCGCTGATCCGCCGGGGCATCGAATTGTGGCGCTATCCGCGCAAGGCTATTCGCTGAGTGCCGCCACCAGGGCGCCACGCGCCGTTGTGTTGAGCGGGTCCTTCGCCAGACGGATCTCCGAGATCGGAATCGGCAGCGCCGCCGCCTGCAGCGCCTTTTCGAACCGTTCACGAAAACCGTGCGGGAGCACGCCGCCACCACTGAGGACCAACGGCGCCGGACGGCCGAACTTGGGCACGTGCCGCGACCCGGTCAGCGCCGTCCGCAGGCCCTGCACGATCGCCTGGATCATGTCGTCGTAGTACACCGCGATCGCCTGCATCACCTTGTCGCCCAGATTCCCATTGAAACGGAAACTCTCTTCCTTGATCAAACGGATCCGGTTGACCATTTCACCCGTCACCCCCGCCGCGCTGGTGTCGATGAAGTCGCCGCCCTTCGGAACACTGAAGCTGAGTACCGGAACCGACATGTAGGCCAGGGAAATGTTGCACAAACCGCCTCCGCAGCTGACGCCGATCCCGGTGTAATTGGTGTCCTCGAGTTCGCTGTAGACCACCGCCACGCCCTCGTTCACGCTCCGGACATCCGGGTATCCCAACTGTTCCAGCAACTGCCGCAAAGTCGCCTCGTGGTAGGTCAGATTCTCCTCCTGGCCCAGGGAAGGCGCGGGGATGCTGAAGCAGAGCTTGGATCCCTTCGAACCTTCCGGCAGGGTGGTCTTGACGATTTCCGCGATTTGAGCCAGGCTCTGCTGCTCGTTGGCATTCAGAATGCCGCGCGTCATCGGGCGCCGGATCTCCTTGCCCAGCAGGTCCGCCATTCGCGCCGATTCGTTCCCGTAGATCAGAATCTGGCCGTCTATCACCGCATGCGGCACCTCCTCACGCTTCAGACTGTTCTCGGTAAGCTTGCTGAAGGGTATCGTGACGAACGCGTTCAATTGAGCGTTGAACTGATCGCTGTCGCCCTCACGCTGGGCGGCGACGATCCGGCTGGTGCCGATATCGAGGCCGATGACGCCTTTGGGGTTGTCTTTCATGGTCTCTCCGTCTCCTTACTTGCTGAAAATTGGGTCAATCGGCGGCGCCCGGGGGGCCAGATGCACCGTTGGTCTTTTGCAAATCCTTGAGAATCGCCCGGTACCGGCTCTGCAGCCCGGACCTCCACTGCGCGACGGGCATGCCGTGGGCCGTGGCGTTCTGGCGGAGTTGATCTTCGGCCAGCAGCAGTCCCCTCCAGTATGCGGCGCCCGTCGAATT
Organism: Bryobacterales bacterium; assembly: GCA_003487005.1. GTDB lineage: Bacteria > Acidobacteriota > Terriglobia > Bryobacterales > Bryobacteraceae > PNKE01. Next base: position 10,593 of record DNFG01000025.1, on the reverse strand, counting down.
CACCAGCGGCGCGTCGTAACTGAATCCGAACAGCCACAGCGCGGCCAGGGGGCGACTGTAGTTGTCTGGCAGGCCGACTTCGGCGAAAGGGAAGCCCGCGGCCCAGTCCGTATGATAGCCAATGCGCAGATTCGAGGGATTCACCGAAACCTGCGCGTGGGTCACGCAATTGATGGCCGGAATCGTGTACTTCGACCGCAGCATCTCAGTCAACAAACGCAGCGCATTCACCTGCGCCGGAGTCGCCGCGGAGCGTCCGTCCTCCTGCTGCGTCTGTGCTTCCAGCGATATCCCCAGGAATGATCGATTCAGATTGACGAACGTCCGGTGGTCGTCCGCCCAGACGGAATAACCGGCGTGGTTGGCTGCGTCCGATTCCCTCACCACCCGCCAGACCCGCCCGAACCGGTCCACCAGATAGTGGTAACTCCGGTTCTCCTGCACATAGCGCAACAGCGCCTCGCCGATCAGCTGGAGCCGCCGGACATGATCCTCGTCAAAATCGGCCTGGTGGCTCTCGGTGGTGTGGAAGACAATCCCGGCAGGCTCTTTGCCCGCCTGCCCGGCGCCAGGGGCCTCCTTCCCGAGTGGATAGGCCTGAAAACTGCGCGGTTCGTTCGCGATTTCGTACCGGCGCTCCACTCGGAGACCGTTGGACCACGATTCAAAACCGGCCTGCTGCTCCGCGAGCCACACTGGCGGCACGGGCCGCTCCATCGGCTTCGGGGCCACGGTCAGTACGGGTTCGCGCTCGGTCAGCTTCGCCAGACGGCCGCCCATCTGCCCCGCAGGCGCCAGAAGCAGAACCGCCGCACTCCAGAGAACCACCCGCCGGCGCTCCCGCAGCCAGCGCCGGCTTCGGCCGTCAGGCTCCATCGTGAACCAGCTTTGGTCGCCCAATGTCCGTCGCAGGAAGCGCAGACGGGCGACAGGGTCATCAATCCGCCTCGCGCGCCAGTGGATCACCGCGCTGGCCAGTCCGCCAAGTTTGGGGCCGTGGCTCATCACTGCTCTCTATACAGATTAGTCCCTGCGAGTGGACAAAATTCTCCCGCTCATTCATCGGCGGATGTCACACCCGCCATTAGCCCCCCGAATCCGGCGCAACCCTTTATCTCACTGGAACTCAGGCTCCGCCGTCAACTCCGATGCCTCCACGACCCGTGAATCTGTCTGGAACTTGCGGTATTGCTTCCACTCGACGTCCACTTCCGCGTTGAACCGCCTCAGCAGCGCCACCCGGGCGTCCAACCGCGTTGTCGCCCTGCTGGGCAACCAGACTTCATCATTCACCCGCCTCTGCTCAAAACTGAGCCGCGCGCCCGGCCCCAACCTCGCCAGAAACAGCCCAAAACTCACCGTGTCAATCGTTTCCGCCTCCACCCGGACCCACTGCAAGTCCCCCTGCGCGATCCAGATCCGGCCGCGGAACTTGCTGAGTAGATTCCCCCTCTTCACTTTCGACTTGAACCCCGCCCGTGGCTCCGCATCAATTACCCATACTGGCAACCCATCCACCTCTTCCTCGCCCGCCATCCGGAATTCGAATGCCTGGGGGATCTCCGTCAGGAACGCCCGCGCCTCCCGGCGCTGCTTCTCTTCCTTCGCCGCCTGTGCCGCACGCTGCTTCTCCGTTTCTGTCTGCCGCTTGCGCATCTCTTTTTCGAACGTGGCTTCCGCTTTGGCGGCCTCGGCCGGTGTCAGAGGGCGATCATCCTTTGCTGTCAATCGTTTATACGGCCGGCCCCCAAGCATCAACACATCGAATGTTTCCGATGCCGACTTCTTCAGCCGGCCCCGTCCATCGTATTCCCGGACAGCCGTCCGCTCCAGAAAGGTGTAGTCCCGCGCACGCTCGAAGTTCACCCGGTCCCGCTCCACTGACCGCCGCACAATCGACGCCGCATCCTCCCCCAGCAAGGGGGTCGCAAACAGGCAGGCAAGCACAAAATACTTCATGGTATACGATTTGACTGGCATTCCGGAGTTTACTGTCCTATACTGAGATTTAGTGCATTGAGAATCGTTCATATTTCGGCGGTTGTAGAAGCCAATGCTGATCTGCCTGTTTCCTGAGGGAGAGGACGGCTCCAGAACGCTCGCCAGCGTGTTGGAGTCTCTTGGATTCGAGGTTCGTGTCGCCGCACTGCCCAATGAACCCCTGATCGCTGAGGCGGAACTGGCGGTCGTCCAACTGCCCGCCCAAATCGGGGAAGCTGTCAGCCTGCTCGGTCTGTGGCGCCGTTCGCTGCCCCCCGGTCATCCGATGCTGGCCCTCGGTCGATGGTCCGGGCGGACGGAAATCGAGCGATTGCTCCAGGCGGGCGCTTCCGACTATCTCACTCACCCTTGCGAGACGCGCGAACTGCAGGCCCGGTTGCTCGTTCTGCACACTGCCACCTTCCGGCTCAATCAGGATCTCCTCCACCGCCTCGCCGACACCCAGCGCATCGAGAGCCTCAGCGCCCTCGCCGGCAGCCTCGCCCACGATTTCAACAATCTCCTCGCCGCCATCCTCGGCAACGCCGAGGTCGCGCTGCTCGACCCGAACCTGAGCGACTCCACCCGCTACAGCCTCACCCAGATCGACCGCGCTTCCCGCCACGCCGCCGAACTCACCCGCCAGATGATGACTTTCTCCGGCCGGCCGTCGCCCGATTTCGCGCCCGTCTTTCTCGGCGAACTTGTGGAAGAGATGGCGGATATCCTCCGCGCTTCCATCTCCCGTGCCTGCCGGGTCGAATACCGGTTCGATCCTGATCTTCCCCCTGTGCTTGGCGAGGCCAGCCAGTTGCGCCAGGTCGTCATGAATCTCCTGATCAACGCCTCGGAGGCCATGATGCCCGGCGGGGGCGTGATCCGGGTGATTGGCTGCCAGGGACGGAAGAAGGGTCAGCCGCGCGTCACTCTCGAGGTCCGCGATTCCGGCGCCGGCGTGCCGGTTGAAGTTCGTCACCGCATCTTCGACCCCTTCTACTCCACCAAGCGCCCCGGCCGGGGACTCGGTTTGGCCGCCGTCCGCTCGATCGTCGAGTCCCACGGAGGCGAGGTCTCTGTCGTCAGCCACCCGGGCGATGGCGCCACCTTCCGCCTTGAATTTCCCGGAATGGTCAGCTCCGGTTCTCGACGCGTCACCAGCATCTCCGCCGCGGCCGCCACGATCTCGGGTTCTGTTCTGCTCGTGGAGGAAGATGAAGCCTTGCGCGAAGCCGCCGCTCATCTGCTCGCCCGCTCCGGTTTCCAGGTATACCCCGCTGCGAGCGCCCGGGAAGCCGCCCGTCTGTTCCAGGGCCACACCTGCGAATTTCAGGCTGTCATCCTGGATCCGACTCTCGGCGACGGTCACGCCGAGTCCTTTCTCCGCCTGGTCCGCGGCCAGCGCCCCGATCTGCGCATCGTAATCTGGAGCGGTGTCGACGAACTCGAGGTCCACAACCGGACCAGTGGCTTCGCCATCGCCGCCTTTGTCAGGAAACCGTGTCCCGTCCGGGAACTCGTCTCCGCGCTGAGTCACGTCCTGTCGAACCCTTCCGGCGCCGTCGCCTGACCCGGAACACCCGCCCTTACCGGCGCCGCCCCGCTGGCGCAGGCATTTCCCTCACGGCCTCCAGACGAATCCGCTGATTCCGCAGCTTCGACCGGAGTGCGATCGTAATCGCCTCCAGCGCCGGCGCCGCCAGATCGCGCTCGGACTGATAGCGCACCCGGATCACCATTCCCTCCGCATCGAACGCAACTTCCGCGTTCGAGCGCGGCGCCGATTCCGCCGGCCACGCCTCGCTCAGCGCCTTCTCCACCCGCATGAAGAGATCCGCCCCCACCCGCGGCAGATCCGCCAGCGGATCCACCACCGGCTGCGTCGCCCGCGAGGCCAGCGTCTCCCGGATCAGCCGCAAATCATCTTCGCCCGCCACACGCCGGATGTCGATTTCCACATCCTTGCCCGTCCGCCTCAACAGCATCTCCTTCGCCCTCTCCACGTCTTCCTGCTGATATTCCGCCGCTACGTTCAGCCGCAGGATCACCCGGTCCCGCGTGACATCCACCACCTGCGTCACGATCTGAGACCCCGGCACAATCAGCCGCACCGCCTCCCGGGCCACCGTTCGCGCAATCGTCTCGTCCCGCACCTGCGTGAAGGACCGTTGCAAGGGAATGAACAGCGGTACGAATACCGCCAAGATCAGCAGCGTCCGGTAGCGCATCCGGCCGATATCGCCTAATGCCGCCGACAGAGTCGTCCGCCGCAGCGCCCGGTCAATCCAGTCGATCTGCTTTGAGCCCACCAGTGCTTCCTGAATCGGCGCCCGCACGTCCGGCGCGTCCATCCGGACGATGTAGAACACCACAAACGCACTCGCCGTGATCGCCACAAGGTTCGTCAGAAACAGCAGGCCCGCCCCCGCGATAATCTGCCAGTCAAACCCCGATCCAATCCCAAAGCCTACCGTGCACAACGGCGGCATCAACGCCACCGCGATCGCCACACCGGGCATCGCGGTCACCCCGCCCCCTTCTCCTCCCCGGCAGATGACGATCGATCCGGCAAGCCCCGACAGAATCGCCACACCCAGATCCAGCACGTTCGGCTGCGTTCGCGCCAGGATTTCCGTTGTCGGCACGTGGAACGGCAACAGCCACACGATCGTGGCCGAGAATGCTATCGCTCCAAGAATGCTCAACACCACCCCAATCAGCGATTTCACACCCAGATACAGGTCCGAAGCCGCCAGCGACAGCCCCGCGGCCAGAATCGGCCCCATCAACGGCGACACCAGCATCGCCCCGATCACCACCGCCGGACTGTTCAGCACCAGCCCCAAAGTAGCGATCCCCGCCGACAAGATCAGCTCCAATCCGTAGTTGAGCGACAGGACTTCCGCCGCATCGAAGACCGTCTTGTATACCCGCGGTTTCGCCTGCGGCGAGATCCGGAGCAGTTGCTCGACCTTCTCGCGAAAGCTGGATGAAGCAGGCATTCCGGACCAGTCTACACGTCGAGATTCCGGACGTCCAACGCGTTCTGCTCAATAAACCGCCGCCGGGCTTCCACGTCCTCGCCCATCAGAGTCGAGAAGATCGACTCACACTCCACCAGGTCCTCCAGCTTCACTTCAAGCAGCGTCCGCGTCTCGGCATTCATCGTCGTGTTCCAGAGCTGATCCGGGTTCATTTCCCCAAGCCCTTTGTACCGGGTGACCGAGCAGTCACGCGTCCCTTCGTTCTTGAGATAGTTGATCAGGTCCCGCCAGTCGGTCAGCGTCTGCCGTCGCGTTTCCTTCACAACCACGAAAGGTGCGTGGTTGAACTTCGCCGCCTGCCTCGCCAGCGCCCGCAGCCGTTTGAATTCCGGCCGCGTGATCATCTCGAGGCCAATCGACCTGTCCCCGTGCGAGTCGTCATGATAGACGATATTCCAGGTCGAGTGCTCCTCTTCAAATGCGAAGCGCACCTTCAGGTTGAGCCCGGCCAGCGCTTCCGCGAACGGCTTCAGTCCCTCCTGGTTGGCGAACTCTTCCTTGCTGTCGATGGGGTAGCTCAGATTCGCCAGCAGATCCACAATCCGGTGATCCGCCAGACGCCGCTCCAGCCGCGTGTACAATTGCTGGAACTCGTCCAGTACCATCAGGAAGCCGCGCAGTTCGCCGCCTTCCAGGCGTCCGGTGATTCCATCCTCGCCATAGAGCACATGCACGTTGTCCGTCGCCCGGCGCAGAATCTCACGGACAAATTCCTTGTCGTCCTTGATGTACTTCTCGCTCTTGCCCTTCTTGATCCGGTACAGCGGCGGTTGCGCCACGTAAACATGGCCCCGCGTGATCAGTTCGTTCATGTGCCGGAAGAAGAACGTCAGCAGCAGCGTCCGGATATGCGACCCGTCCACGTCCGCGTCGGTCATGAGGATGATCTTGTGGTACCTCAGCTTCGAAGCGTCAAAGTCGTCCTTGCCGATCCCCGTCCCGATCGCCGTGATCATCGCCCGGATCTCTTCGTGGCCCAGCATCTTGTCGTATCGGGCCTTTTCGACGTTCAGAATCTTGCCCTTCAGGGGTAGAATCGCCTGATACCGCCGGTCGCGCCCGGTCTTCGCGGTGCCGCCCGCGGACTCGCCCTCGACCAGAAACAGTTCGCAGCGCGACGGATCCTTTTCCTGACAATCCGCCAGTTTCCCGGGCAGACCGCCCGAATCCAGCGCGCCCTTGCGCCGTGTCAGTTCGCGAGCCTTCCGCGCCGCCTCCCGGGCCCGCGCGGCATCCACCGCCTTCGAGATGATCTTCTTCATCACCGACGGGTTCTTGTCGAAGTACTCGGTTAGCTTCTCGTTGACGATCTGCGTCACGTAACCGCCCACGTCCGAGTTCAGCTTCCCCTTCGTCTGACCCTCGAATTGCGGCTGCGGCAGTTTCACGCTGACCACCGCCGTCAGTCCTTCCAACACGTCATCGCCGGACAGGTTCGAGTCCTTCAAATCCTTGATCAGCCCCGCGGAACGCGCGCTCGCGTTCAACGTCCGCGTCAATGCCGTCCGGAACCCCGTCAGATGCGTGCCGCCATCCCGCGTGTTGATATTGTTGGCGAAGCTGAAGATCTGATCCGAGTAGGAATCGTTCCACTGCATCGCGATCTCCATGTTCAGCACGCCCCCGTTCGGGAGTTCGCGTTCGCCTTCGATCGCGATCGGCTTCTCATGGAGCGTGTTCTTGCCCTTGTTCAGATGCTTGATGAACTCAGCAATGCCGCCCGAATAGAAAAACTCGTGGGAACGGACCGGATCCGTTCGTTCATCCGTCAGCGTGATCTTCAGGCCTTTGTTCAGGAAGGCCATTTCGCGCAGACGCGTGGACAGCGTGTCGAAGTTGAACTTCGTCGCGTCCATGATCGACCCGTCCGGCTTGAAGGTGATCTTCGTACCGGTCTTGCTGCCCGCCTTGCCGGTCTGCTTGAGCGGCGCCACCGGGAGACCCTTTGCGAAGTCCATCTCCCACGTCTGCCGCTCCCGCCAGATTTCGAGGTGCAGCGTTTCCGACAGAGCATTCACACAACTGACGCCCACTCCATGCAGCCCGCCTGACACCTTGTAGGTGTTGGCGTCGAACTTGCCGCCCGCGTGCAGCTTGGTCATGACGATCTCGGCGGCCGAAACGCCATACTCTTCCTTGATCCCAACGGGGATGCCGCGGCCGTTGTCCTGCACCGTGATCGAGTCGTCGATGTGGATCGTCACCTGGATCGTGTCGCAGTGGCCCGCCATCGCCTCGTCCACGGAGTTGTCCACCACCTCGTAGACCAGGTGATGCAGACCCGCTTCGCTCGTCGAACCGATATACATGGCGGGGCGCAGGCGCACCGCTTCGAGACCTTCCAGAATCTTGATACTGCTGGAATCGTAAATGCCGGGATTGCTCAAAGTGTCGTTTCCTTGCTGGACTGCCGCCGTCAGATGCGCATCGGCATCACTACGTAGCGATAGTTGTAAATCAGATCGTCGCCCGACGGCCGGATCTCACCGGCGCTCTGGGCGTCCTTGAAATGAAACGCGACCCGCGATTCAGGCACGGCGCGCAGAAAATCGAGCAGATACTGGGCGTTGAAGCCGATCTCCACGGTCGGACCCGTGTACTCAACAGGCAAACTCTCTTCCGATTCGCCGCTCTCCGACAGCGAGGAATGGACCGTCGCTTCATTGTCCGAGAAGCGCAGCTTGATCGCCTTCGACCGCTCATCGGCGAATTGCGCCACGCGCTCGATCGATGCCCTCAGTTCGTCCTTCTCAATCACCACCTCATGAGCGTGACTGCGAGGCAACACGCGCTCGAAATCCGGGAATGTGCCCGTCAGCTTGCGGCTCATCAGGAGCCGTGGCCCAAGGCGGAAGAACAGATGATTGTCATCCTGCCCGAAATCGATGGGCGCGTCCTTGTCATCCGAGTCCGCGGCGAACTTCAACAGCTCGTTCATTGCCTTGCGCGGCAGCAGAGCGCGGTGCTCCAGCCCCTCGGGCGCGTGGGGATTCGGTTGTTCCACCAGCGCCAGACGATGCCCGTCCGTCGCCACCATCGTCATGTTTCCTTCCCGCAGCAGAAGTAACGCCCCGTTCAGCGTGAAACGGGACTCCTCCGCCGAAATCGAGAAGATCGTCTTCTGAATCATGCCCGCCAGCAGACCGATCGAAATCTGGCCCAGGGGCTCCGCCATGTCCGGCAGGTCCGGGTAGCTCTCCCGGGACATGCCCGCAATGCGCGACTTCGATCGCCCACAGGAAAGGCTCGCCCAGTGGCTGTCACTGAACTTGATCTGCACATCGGCATCCGGAAGCAGCCGGACATAGTCCAGCAGACGCTTCGCCGGAATCGTCCCCGAACCGCTCGCTTTCACCTTCGCCGGCACCGTCGAGCGGATCCCCAACTCCAGGTCTGTCGCCGTTACCGTCAGTTCATCTCCCGCAGCCTCGATCAGCACGTTCGAAAGGATCGGGATCGTGGTCTTCTTCTCTACCACCCCCTGCGACAGATTCAATTCCCGGACCAGGTCCGATTTGCTGATTGTGAACTCCATGGCGTGCTGAACCCCCTAAACGCAATTCCGAAAGAGATGCTTAAAGAGCATCGTATCTATGTATGGTAACGGTAGGGCCTGTGGAAATGTTGATTTCCCTCTAAATTATACAAAACTCTTGACCTTCACCGCTCATCCGGCTGTGGGTTGAAGGCCCTGTGGCCGCTGTCTCCGGTGGACGGCTGCGTCCCTTCCACATCCATCCACCGCCGTTGCACGGCGTCTTCTGTGGAAAACGCACTAACGTCAATTGAATGAATCCATTAGACTGTGGATGATCCTGTTGACATCCGGATCTTCAGCCCTCGCCTGCTCAACTTTACGGATCGAATGCAGTACCGTCGTGTGGTGTTTGCCGCCGAACGCTCTGCCCAACTCAGGCAGCGACGCTCCGGTCAACTCCTTGGCCAGGTACATGGCGATCTGCCGGGGCCGGCTGATGGCATGAGAGTTCGTCTTCTGCTTCAGTTGAGAAGGCTGAAGCGAAAACCGCTCAGCCACCGCACGGACCACCGAATCAATGCTGATGCGGCGCTCCTGTGAGGGCAGAATCGGCTTGAGAGCCTGCTGTGCCATCCCCAGCGTGATGGGCGACTCCGTGACCGACGAGTAGGCCAGCAGCTTGACCCACGCACCTTCCAGCTCGCGGACGTTCGAGCGCGTCTTCGTTGCGAGGTAGATGCGCACATCCTCGGGCAGAAAAATGCCTTCTTGACGCGCTTTCTGATCGAGAATGGCCATCTTGGTCTCCAGATCAGGGGGCTGAACGTCCACCATCAGCCCCCATTCAAACCGGGACCGGAGCCGGTCCACCAGCCCCGGGATCTGCCGGGGCAGGGAATCGCAAGTGATCACGATCTGCTTCTGGTGGTCGTATAACTCGTTGAAAGTATGAAAGAACTCTTCCTGGGTGCGCTCTTTGCCCGCCAAGATGTGAATATCGTCCACCAGCAGCACGTCCGCCGTGCGGTAGTGAGCATGGAAGTCGTCCATCCGCTGCGTCCGGATGGAGGAAACCGTCTCGTTGACGAAGCGTTCACCCGAGGTGTAGACCAGGCGGAGGTCCGGATAGCGCGCCAGGAGGTCCACGCCAATCGCGTGCAGAAGATGGGTTTTGCCCATTCCACTGCCGCCATAGATGAACAAGGGGTTGTAGACCTTGGCCGGCTGTGCGGCCACCGCGGTCGCCGCGGCATGAGCAAACTGGTTGCACGATCCGACGACGAACGAATCAAACCCCAAACGGTGGTTCAACTGCCGCTCTGCAGGCTCAAATCGCGCTGGGGCGTTCACTTCTCGTACCACCCTGGTTTCGGAAGGCACCGCGACAGCGCCATTTCGCGCCACTTCGTAGTGCACGCGTGCGACGGGTAGATTCAACTCCTTGATCGCAGTCTGGACCCGGGGCGCGTACTCATGTTCAAGCCACAACCGCGTCACGTCATCGGGAACCATCACTCGCAACGCCGAGCCTTCGTGAGCAAGAAGGCTGGTCCGGGCAATCCAGTTCTGGAACGCTTCGGGCGTCAATTTGTCATGAAGTTGGTCTTTGATCGCTTCCCAGTGATTGTTTTCCACAGCTAACACAAAGATCTCCTCCGAGAAATCCACAGGATTTCCACATGGTCACCAGTCTCTCTGGGATCCTCCCGCGCGACCGCTCCCTCCGCTGATTCCATCCCTCAAACCAGAGGTCCAACCGTGCAGGCGAGTTTCAGCATATCACAAAAGGCCGAAGTTCATACCCCCTGCGAAATAGATTTGTAACACTATGAAAATAAAGAGCTATACCCTTTCGTCCTGGTTGTGGAAAAGCTGTCATTTTGGGGTTAAAATGTTCCCTCGGCAGTGCAAGCTACTGAGACGTTTGACAGATCGCCGGGCATGCTGCACAATGGGAAAGTACCGGCGAGCGGGAGTAACTCAGCTGGTAGAGTGCAACCTTGCCAAGGTTGATGTCGCGGGTTCGAATCCCGTCTCCCGCTCCAGTCTGTCCGGAAGCCCCCCTAACCATGGCTCTCCGCCATTAATGGGGGC
>DNFG01000026.1:8908-10121 GCA_003487005.1 Bryobacterales bacterium | reverse complement strand
AAGAGGGGATAAGAGAAGACAAGGGGAGGGGAGTTCAGACGTGTGCTCGTCCGATCTATCGGAGGAAGGGGTGAGCTGGCGCTGAATCAGGATGACGGCGAGGACGAGCGAGGCGGCGAGTCCGGCAAGCACGGGCCAGCGCCAGCGGAGGGGCCACGCCGGGGCGGGCGCGGGGGCGGTATTCATGATGTGGCGGCGAACGGCGGGATCCGAGAGGGCTTCTTCGAGGGCATCGTCCTCGAAGAGATGCTCGAACAGTTCCTGGTCGTTCATGGCCTCGGTGAAAAGCCGTTCCCGTTCCAGGGGAGTTAATTCGCCGGTGGTATAGCGGGCAAGCAACTGCTCCCGCTCTTCGCGCGTCATGGACGGCCTCCCCAGATTGGACGCAGGGAAGCCTTCAACTGGTTTCTGCAGCGGAGGTCCCAGGTGTAGACGGTGTTGATGGAGGCGGCGCCGAAGTGGGCGCGAATGTATTCAAAGGGATGCCCGGCGAGTTTCAGGCGGAGAAGTTCGCGGCAGCGTTCGCCGAGCGTTTCAAAGGCAGCCAGGAGAACTTGACTGCGTTCGGCGGCGAGAAGCGCCTGTTCGGGATCGGGACCGGAGTGGGCGAGGGGGAGTCCGTCGACCGGGGCGGCGTGATCCTCGCCGCGGCGGTGGCGCTTGCGGATATGGGCAGAGATCTTGAAGCGCAGGATCTGGAAGGCGACGGGGAGGAGGTCCTCGGGCGAGTCGAGATGGCTGTACTTCTGGTGGAGCACGAGGAGGGTCTCCTGAGCGAGGTCTTCGGCGGCGCCGGACTCGATTCGGGATGCCGCGAAGGCGCGAATCCTTTCAAGAAGGAGGCCGAGGAGGGCGTCGCGATCACTGGCTGGCATCAAAGCCCATGGTAAAGTAATCTAAACAGGCATGAGCTTAGCAGCAACAAAAGACACGCTCAAGCAGCGTGGCATCCGGCTCACCCGCCAGCGCCAGCTACTGCTCGAACTGATCGATCAGTCGGGCAAGCATCTGGACGCGGAAAGCCTGTACCAGATGGCGCACGAGCGCGATCCAAAGCTGAACCGCGTGACGGTCTACCGGACGTTGAAGCTGCTGAAAGAGGGCGGGCTGGTGGACGAACTGGATCTGCTGCACTATGGCGGCGACCAGCACTATTACGAAACGCGGACGAAGCAGGAACACGCGCACATCGTCTGCCTGCGCTGCGGCAAGG
>DNFG01000026.1:0-8589 GCA_003487005.1 Bryobacterales bacterium | reverse complement strand
GATCGAGGCGACGTTCGGGTTCCAGATCGTGGTGGCGCGGACGGAGATCGGCGGCTACTGCGCCCACTGTCAGGTGCTGCGGGCGCAGGAAATGTCGGAATCCCGTGCGACGGACGAGTTGGCGGCCGCGGGCGGGCGGGCACAACGGGCCTGAGCTCCTGATAGACTGAAAGGGTGTTGAAACGGTTGATCTTTTGGGAGTTTCCCCGGACTACGTGGCAATATGACGTGGTGGTCGGGCTGATTCTCGCTTTCATTTTCCTGACCCCCAGGGCGGTGTTCAACGATCAGCCCCGCGCACCGGGGGTGGTCCGGCTGCCGGAGCAACACGGCGCGGCGGTCTTCTTCGTGGAAGCGGGCCTGTTGCAGCAGAACACGCCGGAAGCGCTTATTCCGGAGGCCGAAGCACTGGTCAGCAAGCGGCTGCGCCGGCCGGCTCCGGTCGCGCGCGTGCTGGCCATTCAGAGCGAGGGCGAGCGTCCGGCGGGCTTCATGGTGTACCTCAAGCCCTGAATTCGGGCGTCAAAAATCCGACATGACTTTTCGCTGCACATTTCTGCTGAGCTTCCTGCTTGCTCCCCTCGCCGCACAGTCGCTGGACGCGACGCTGGCGCGGATGGATCGGGCGGCCGCCGGATTTCGCGGGATTTCCGCGCAATTGGAGCAGGTCTCCCACACGGCGGTCATTGATGACACCGCGGTCGAGTCGGGCACGATCACGCTGTACCGGCCCAAACCGCGCGATCTGCGCATGCTCGTGGAGTTCACGAAGCCCGACGAACGGGCGGTGAGCTACGCAAACCGGAAGGTGCAGATCTACTACCCGAAGATCAAAACGGTGCAGGAGTATGACCTGGGCAAACAGGGGGCGCTGATCGACCAGTTCCTGCTGCTGGGATTTGGCACCCCGGGTTCGGAGTTGAAGCGCAGCTACGAAGTGAAGCACACGGGGCGCGAGACGATCGAAGGAGTGGAGTGCGACCGGCTGGAATTGACGCCGCGCGAGGCGGAAGCCTTGAAGCACGTCCGCCGGATCGAGATCTGGATTTCGGAGGCCACGGGACAGCCGGTCCGTCAGAAGGTTCATCAGCCGTCGAAGGATTACCGCGAAATCCGCTACACCGCCCTCAAACTGAATCCGCCGCTGAATGACGCGTCTGTTCGGCTCAACCTGCCGAAAGGCGTGAAACGGACCCAACCCCAGAAGTAGTCACCCGATGTTGCCGCTTGAGCCAGGTCCGCCGCCCGTCCGCAAAAAGAATTCGAGCCGCCTGGCCTTTCTGGATTGGACCCGGGGCAGCGCGGCGCTGGTGATGTTGCAAGGGCATGTCACGCACGCATTCATGCGCGATGACCTCAGGCAGCAGGCCCCCTACGTCTTGTCGCAGTTCATCGGCGGACTGACGCCGGCGGTGTTCCTCTTTCTCACCGGGATCACGCTGGCCTTCATGATGGATTCGCGCCAGAAAGCGGGCGTGGGGGCGCGGGGGGTGATCCGGCACGCCTTCAAACGGGCGGGGTATCTGTTTCTTCTCGCCGTCGCATTCCGGCTCCAGATGTGGCTGTTCGCATTCGGATTCAGCCCGTGGCAGACGATGTTCAAGGTGGACATCCTCAACTGCATGGCGGTAAGCGTGGCCCTGCTGGCCCCGATGGCCATCTTCGAGACGCGGGACCGCATCCGGTTCGGCTTCATCGCGGGGCTGCTGATCGCATGCGCCGCCCCGGTGATTTCTCTGATCGGATTCAGCGGCGTCCATCCGTTCCTGCGGGCGTATTTCGTCCCGGACGCGAACGCCTTTCCGATCTTCCCCTGGGGCGCTTTCGTGGCCTTCGGCCTGAGCGCGGGTTCGGTGCTGCGAATCGCAAGGGAAGGGGACTACGCGAAAGTGATGCAGTGGGCCGCGATGTTCGGAATTGTGCTGATCGTGGGCGCCCGGTACTTCGCCAATCTCCCCTACTCGCTGTACCCCAACGAGGATTTCTGGCTGCACAGCCCGGCCCTGATCCTGATCAAGCTCGGTTGCCTGTACCTGCTGACTTCGTTCGCGTTCCTGTGGACACACCACGTCAACCCGGACGGGTGGAGTTTCGTACGGCAATTGGGGACCACCTCGCTGCTGGTGTACTGGGTCCACACGGAACTCGTTTACGGCGGCTGGCTGTTCTTCTGGAAGAACGGATTGACGGCCGGACAGTGCTTCTTCCTGGCTCTGGCGGTGATTCTGGCGATGATCGGGCTTTCGGTGGCGCGCACGGGCTGGAAGGGGCGTCCGGGAGTGCCCGAGCGGATCCGCGAGCGGTGGCGAGAGGCGAGCACCGCCTCGGTGCCGCTCTAAGGATCAGGAGCGGACGCGCAGACCGGGTCGTTCGGCGCCGGAGCCGCGCAGGTAGGGCCCGGGCAGTCCGTTTGGGAGTGTCGTTGCCGGATCGGTCAGGGCTTGAGCCAGTTGTCTGGCGGAGAGATCGCGGGCGCCGGAGAGATTTGCGCCGCGGAAGTCGGCTCCGTAGGTGCGCGCGTCCAGGAAGCGCGCTCCGTCCAGTTGCGCACCGCTAAACGTGCAGGCGCGGAGGTCGGCGCCCCGGAAGTCCGCACCGCGAAGGTCGCACTTCAGAAACTGGCCGACGATGACCCGGGCGCGGCCGAAACGGGCATCACGGAGGCTGGCTTCGGAGAAATCACAATGCTGCAGGCGCGCCACGCCGAAATTCAGGTTCGGGCCGCGGACCTTCTGAAACCGGCAGCGTTGCAGCTCAGCACGGTAGAAAAGGGATTCTTCCAGGTCTGCACCCGTGAAGTTACATTCGAGGGCGTGGGCCTGGTGGAAGGCGGCCTGGCGCAGATGGGCTCCGGTGAAATTGACGCGGGACAGCCGCGTCTCCATCCAGCGCGATCCGGCAGCCTTCACCTGCTCGAAACTGCACTCTTCAAGCAGAGCTTCACACAGGTCGGCGCCGGAGAGGCTGGCCATGTCGAGTTTGGACTTGGCCCAGCGGCTGGCGGTCATTGAAGCCGGGCCGAAATGAGAAAGCGAAAAATCGCACAGAGCGGCCTCCACCTCGATCCAGGAACTGCCAATCATTTGCGCCCCCGGCCAGGAAAGCCGGCGAAGCAGCGCGCGGTCCATCCGGGCCGCGCCCAGCCTGGGCTGTTCGAGCTGATAGCCTTCCAGTTCGGCCTGCTGTCCGCCAGAAGTGTTGTTGAGCCAGAGGCTGTGGCGAGAGAGCGCCTGACGAACGATCGCGAGGGCCGGCGGCGCTTCGTCGGCCAGACGCGGGGGAGGCTGCCAGTGCAGTTCCGTCAGGTCTGGACCGGCATGGTCCTCCGGCTTCGAGTCCGTGGCTTCGGGCGGGAACTCGAGTTTCTGGAACGGCCAGGCCATGATATTGGACATATCGGTAGGAATCAGCGCGGTTTGAGTAAAACCGTGCCCGGGTCGGGGGGCGATCCGGCAACCTTGCTGAGCCGGAGCAGGGAGGATTTGCGCGTTTGCCGTTGTATGTCCAAATTCACCAACTCCCTGCTCCCTCTCACCCTCGCCTGCGGCCTTGCCGCCGCCTCCATTCCGGCCGGTCTCCCGGCCCTCGACTGGACTCACGACAAAATGCTCGAGGCCACGAAAATGGCCACCGAATCGTCTGGCATCGAACGCCCGGCGAGCCGGCTTCTGGATGGCCGGGTCCGGAAAGCGGTCGCCGCGCTGGATGAACCGGCGCGCGTGGCGCTCGTCCGCGAGGCCGCCCCCAGAGTGAAGGCGATCCTCATGTCGGAGGCCTTCCGCGCCGCTCACGATGCGTGGCTGCGGCAGGCGCACAACGCCGTCCGGCATGGCTCCGCGCCGCGCCCGGCCGCCACCCCGAACGTGGACGACATGCAGCGGCAGTTGGCCGGACAGATGTACGCGACCTACT
This sequence comes from Bryobacterales bacterium, assembly GCA_003487005.1. Lineage (GTDB taxonomy): Bacteria > Acidobacteriota > Terriglobia > Bryobacterales > Bryobacteraceae > PNKE01. The sequence continues at coordinate 4,677 of DNFG01000026.1, read as the reverse complement.
CGGCCATGCCGGTCGAAGCAATCCGGATGATGCTCCCCGCCGAGATCGAATCCCATCGGGAGAATCTGAAGACATCGGACAACGCCACGGACCGGGCTCGCAACCAGGACCTGCTCAATCGCGCCAAAGCGATCGAGGGCCTGCTGGCTTCCGATCCGGAGAAGGCACGGAAGGCTTACGGCATCCTGAAAAGCGTCGAAGCCGGCGGACCCGCCGATGAAGCCGCCCTCACGGCCGCCAGTAATGAATCAGCGGCGGCGGCGCAGCAGGCAAACTATGACCGGATGAACCTGAATGCCGTGCTCGCCAAGTCCCTGGACGAGTTCATCCGGACCGCCGCTTCGGTCGATTTCGCGGCCCAAACCACGCAGCGGGCCAACCGGACGGTCTTCGTCAACGCCGCTCACGAGTCGCGAAGCTGGCAGTGGAAGATGATCTACCGCTTCGGCGCCGCGCCGGCACGCGAGGCGCTCGCCTTCGCCCGCCAGTGGCGCAAGGAACTCTAGCGGCGCGTCAGCGGAGCAATACAGAGGTTGTTGAAATCGAGGTTGGTGCCGGGATCGTGGGCCTGGAGGCTCAATGTGCCGCGCATCAGCCTCGCTTTGCCGTCGCGGACACTCAGGCCCTCGGCCCGGGCGTCCTCCCAACTCGTCACCGGGAAGCCGTCGACCCAGACGCTGATCCGCCGGCCCTGGACGGCGATCGTCTTCGTCATCCATTCGCCATCCTTCGCCACAATGCGCCGCGCGGGTTGCGACCGGTAGATTCCGCCAGTCCCGAAATCGACGGGTTTCGCCGGATCATCGCCCTCGTGTTCGTTGCGGATCTGCGATTCGTAACCGCTCCAGAACACGCCGCGGTCGCCGCGGAAGAACAGGCCCGAGTTGGGGTGATCGCCCGGTTTGGCCGGATTGGTCCGGACGTCAATCTGAAGGATGAAATCGTCCCAGACCCGCTCGCTTTCGAGCATCCCCGGACCGCCCTCGACATGCACCACGCCTTCGCGGACACTCCAGTTCCCCCCGCGCTCGACCCGCCAGCCCGCGAGGTCCCGGCCGTTGAACAGGCAAGCCATGTCGAGCGGTTTGAGAACGATATTGCGGAATTCGATGGGGTTTCCCTCGACAAACTGGAGCCCGATGGGCCCGTGCAGTGGGCCAAAGTGCTTCAGATTCGAGACCGGGCGCCCGTCCAGGCGGACGGTGACCCGCGTGCCGCGAACGGTGACATCGAGAGCGCGCCATTTCCCGGACTCCGGCTTCGGGGCCTTCGCCTTGACCCGGCCGGCGATGCTGCCGGTGGGGAATTTGGGGTCGGTGTCCTGAATCCGGACGACATAGCCGCCCTCGCGGCCCATCCGCAGCCCGACACCGCTTTCCACGTCCGGCCGGGCGACCCGGTATTCGAGGCGCAGGCGGTAGTCGCCGAACGCGGCATGGGTGGTCAGCCAACCCGAGGACCCCTTGGCCGCCGACAGCACACCGCCCGTAGCGGTCCAGGCGGTGCCGGGTCCGGGAGACCAGCCGAACAGGGATGCGCCGTCAAAAAGCTGGATCCAGCCCGCGGCGGTCTGGTCTTTCGGCAGCATTTGCGGATCGGCCGCGAGGAGAAACAGCAGGAATGCGAACATGGTGCCTCAGGCTGTTATTTTAGGGCCGGATTGCGTGGCGGACAGCCCCCAAAAGGTCCTGCACGTCCTGGAACTCGGCGGCGTGGAGGACGGTGACCGGACCGGGGCTGTCGGGCCGCCAGCGGGCTGCCATCCGGGCCGAGGCCATCCCCTGAAAGATGCTGAGGAGCGGAACACCGAGGGCCGCGGCGACATGCTGGCCGGCTGAGTCGTAGCCAAGGTAGAACGAAGAAGAAGCGATCAGGGCGGCGAACGAGGCGAACGGTCCGCGATGCACGCCAATGCGCCCGGCGGTCTCTCCCAGCGCGCCGAGCGCGGATTCCACGCGCTCCTCCTCCTCGCTGCCGGGCGCACCAAGGTCCACCATCACCTGCGCTTCGAGGCCCGCGAGATGGCGGAGCAGTTCCTCCTCGAAGGGGTCTTCCACCCGCTTGGCCGGGTTCTCGCCGACTCCGAAACTGACTGTAACGAGCGGCGTCGAGGCCGGTTCGTAATGGTACCGGGGGTGCAAATAGGGGACCACCTCACCGGCGCCGAGCGTCTGCCGGAGCCAGCGCGCGGTCAACGCGGGCAGGGTTTCAAGGCCGTCGCCGCCGAATCCGCGGGATTCGAACAGGTGGTGGCGGCGCGCGTCGCAAACGGGGAGCAGCCCGAGTTGTGTGAGCCGGGAGTCGGGATCGAGGACCAGTGTCCCGGGCGCGGCGGCAGCCTCGCGCAGCTCCTCGAAGACGGCGAGTCGGTCCCGCAGCAGCGCGCCGCGGCCATAACGCAGCGGCAAATGCGTCAGCCGGGGGTCCTTTTCGAACAGCTCCCAGGACTTGGCCGGCGCGGCGAACAGGATCCGCGCGCCGGGAAACCGCTGTTTGGCGGCATCGAGCACCAGGCTGGTGACGGCAATATCGGCGCCCAGCGTGACCCGCGATGGGACCAGCACGGTCTCCGGCTCGAAAGCGGGCGGACGGACCGCGCGCACTTCGTCATAGCGGGCGGCAAGCGCGGCGGCCGTTCCGATCTCCGGGCGCACCCGTTCGATCACACGCGCAAAAAGCCGCGCATAGACGCCGCAAAGCCGGGGTTCGAACAGATCCGCCAGACGCTCGATCAGAACCGAAAACAGGGCGCGGGTGGCCGGTGCGGCGAATGCGGGATCTTCGTCAATCGCCTCCTCGACGAGCGAGTCGAGCACGTCGGCGGGCCAGGCGTCGCCGCGCAGGCAGTGATTCAGAAGCTCAACCGCGAGCTCATTCGGCGAAATACTTGCCAACCAGCAGCTCCAGCTTCGTCCTGGTTTCGGACGGGACCTTCGACTTGTCGGTAATCAGGGCGAACTCGAGGGCCGACGCGCAAGGGCAGCTCCGTTCGCCGGTGGAAAGCAGTTCTACGGCTTTTTGCACCACTTTTTGCGCATTTTCAGCGTTATGATGCAGGTTTCTGACGATATCCGCGACGGTGACGGCGTCGTGTTCCGGGTGCCAGCAGTCGTAGTCGGTGACCATCGCCACGGTCGCGTAGCACAACTCAGCCTCGCGGGCGAGCTTGGCTTCCTGCAGATTGGTCATCCCGATCACGTCCATGCCCCAGGACCGGTACAGGTTCGATTCCGCCTTCGTCGAAAACGCCGGACCCTCCATGCAAATGTAGGTGCCGCCCAATTTCGAAGCCACGCCCGCCTCGGCGCAGGCGTGATGCAGAAGCTTCGCCAGCGCGCCGCAGACAGGGTCGCCGAAGCTGATGTGGCCGACCAGCCCTTCACCGAAGAACGTCGACTGCCGGCCCATCGTGCGGTCAACAAACTGGTCGGGGATCACGAAATCCAGCGGCTTGTGCTCTTCCTTGAGCGACCCGACAGCGGAGAGCGAAATGATCCATTCCACGCCAAGTTGCTTGAATCCGTGAATATTGGCGCGGAAATTCAGTTCCGAGGGGGTCAAACGGTGGCCGCGGCCATGCCGGGCGAGGAACGCGACCGGCTTGCCCGCCATCTCGCCCACGATGTAGGCGTCCGAAGGAGCGCCGAAGGGGGTGTCGAGCACCACTTCCTGCTGATTGGTAAAGCCGGGCATCGAATAGAGCCCGCTGCCGCCGATAATGCCGATCTTCGCCTGCAAAATATCAACTCCTCAATGTAGTGAAATGTGAAATCAGACCAGCTCTTCGCGGTCCGCGTCCCAGCGGATGGTTCGCTGCTGCCGGTAGCTTTCGACGGCCATCCGGCAGGCGATCGAGGAACGGTAGCCGACCTCGAACGGGCAGTTCGGCGTCTTGTTCTGGCGGATCGAATCGAAGAAGTTCTGCATGTGCGCCTGCGGTGCGGTGGGCGTCCGGCCCAGCTTTTCCTCGCGGTCGCGCGTATTGACGCGCTGCGGAAGCCAGCGGATCTGCTGGCCCTTGGCGATGGTCCCGTCGGTGCCGAGCACGTCCTCGGTGGCGCGCAAATAATCGTTGCCGAAGCCCGAGTTCCAGCTGATCAGCATCTCCTCGGGCTGTTCGAGCGTGACGCACATCGTGTCGGGCACTTCGCGGCCGTCCTTCCACAGATACACGCCCCCGGTCATCGTGGCCGCCTTCGGTATCTGAAGGTCGAGCGCTTTGTACCAGAACGCGATCTGGTGGCACATGTTCTCGTAAACGTTGCCGCCCGAATACTCCCAGAAAAACCGCCAGTTCATGAAGCGGTTGGCGTCGAACTCCATCTCCGGCGAGTCACCAAGGAACGACTTCCACAGCACGTTCTCCGGCGTCATGTCGGGATAGACCGGCCGCGCCCACTGCGGCTTGCCGTGGGGCGTGTTGCGGTACATCGTCATGTGGATGCCCGTGATCTTGCCCATCGGCTCCCCCGCGAGCAGCGCCAGGGCGTCCTGCATCACCCCGGAGGAGCAGGACTGGTGGCCGATCGAGACAATCCGGTTCCCCGCCTTCTCGTAAGCGGCGCGCATGCGCTTTGCGTGGTCCACCGTGAACGCCATCGTCTTTTCCTGATAACAGTGGCGGCCGGCTTCCATGACGGCGGTAAAGTGTTCGCAGTGCAGATAGATCGGAAGAGC
>DNFG01000068.1 GCA_003487005.1 Bryobacterales bacterium | reverse complement strand
CACCGCCGTCGAGATGGAAGAAGAAGCCCCCACTCACCCGAGCCTCGTCTTCCGGGAACTGCTCAGCCGCCTCGGCAATTCCTTGCCCGCTTCGCCCAAGGACATGTCCGTCATGCAGCGAAGGCTTGTTCGCGCCGGCATGCGCAACAAGAACGCCCTCAAAATCCTCTATGGCGCCAAGATCGTCATGGGCGTCGCTCTGCCCCTGCTCATGACCGCCATCGTCTGGGGCACCCAGGCCGACCCCACCAATAAGGTCATGGCCGTCCTCGCCGCCGCCGGCCTCGGCTTCTTCGGACCCAACGAGTACGTCTCCATTGTCGCCCGCCGGCGCCAGAAGGCCATCCAGAAGGCCCTCGCCAATGCCCTCGATCTCATGGTCGTCTGCGTCGAGTCCGGCCTCGGCCTCGATCAGGCCATCCTCCAGGTCGCCAAGGAACTCGACCAGGCCCACCCCGAAATCAGCGAGGAATTCGGCCTCGTCAACCTCGAACTCAAGGCCGGCAAACGCCGCCAGGAAACCCTCCGGAATCTCGCCGAACGCGCCGGAGTCGAAGATCTCAAAAAGCTGGTCGCCGTCCTCATTCAGGCCGATCGCTTCGGCACCGGCATTGCTCAAAGTTTGCGCGCACACGCCGACTTCATGCGTGTGCAGGCCCGGCAAGTCGCGGAAGAAAAGGCAGCCAAGCTTGGCGTCAAGCTCGTCTTCCCCATCTTCTTCTGTATTCTGCCGTCACTGTTCATCGTGACCGTCGGGCCCATCGCCGTCAAGATCGTCCGGGAGTTGATCCCGATGATGACCGGTATGTAGGAGTCACTTCCTTGCCGGTACTGTTGGACCGTAAGGCAATAGCGGGTTAGGAGAAGGAGAAACATCATGGAAATGACCACAATGGTTCGCGTCATCTGCTCGGTGCTGGCAGTCGTCCTGCTGGCGGCGATCATTATGCGCCGGAAGAACCGCGACGCTGAAGAGTAATCCCAGCCCGCGGCAGTACGTCAACATGCAGTCCGTGCGGCGCGCGGACCCCCCAAGGGGTCCGCGCCGCACAACCCGGTCCAGTCCGGGTATTCCCCGGCCGGCCGAAACGCCGCCGGAAGTGAGTATTGAATCGAGTACAGAAGTCAGGGGAGTCGGTCATGATACAGACTACGTCACGTTGGTGGGGAGTGTTGATCCTTTTGGCGGTCAGTTGCACCGCCTGGGGCCAGAGTTTCGGCCGGGTAGTCGCTATCGGAGGCCATTCCTCCGACCTGGCTCTCGATGAAGGCCGCGGCGCTCTCTACGTCGCCAACTTCACCGCCAATCGCGTCGATGTCGTCACCCTTGCCACCGGCCGCGTCGATACCTCGTTCAACGTCGCCTCTCAACCCAGTTCGCTCGCCCTCTCGCCCGGCGCAACCCATCTCGTCGTCGGCCACTACGGCAACTTCGCCAACCCGGGGGCTCCCCGCAACGCTCTCACCGTCATCGACCTCGAGTCCCACTCCCGCCGCACCTTCGCCCTCGCCGATCCCCCCCTCGGCGTCGCCTTCGGCATCGATGGACGTGCCCTCGTCGTCACCAGCGGCCAGTTCATCCTCTTTGATCCCGTCATCGGCACCATGCAGGTCATCGACACCATCGCCGGCGTCACAGCCAAGACTCTCCCCCAGCCGCCCGCGAACTTCCCCACCGAAATCGTCGGCGCTTCCGTCGCCGCCGCCCGCGATGGCATGCAGATCTTTGGTGTCACCGACACCATCCTCTTCCGGTACGACCTCAATACCCGCACTGTCTATTCCGCGGGATACGTCGCTGAGCCCGAACTCGGTCCCCGCGCCATCAGCGTCGCCGACGACGGCTCCATCTATCTTGCCGGATGGGCTCTTTTCGACCGCCGCGGCATGCTCGCCCAATTCCCCAACCCCTCCGGCCTGCTCGATATCGGCTCCCACGCCATCGACTCCCAGCGCGGCGTCATCTACGCCCAGATCCCCGAGAAAGTCGAGTCCGCTGACGATCCAGGCGGCGCCCCGCCCCCATCCAACACCATCTCCGGGCCCCCTGTTTTCATGGTCCTCGATGCCGACAACCTCACCGTCCGCGAACGCCTCCGCCTGCCCGAGAACCTCTCCGGCAAGGGCGTCCTCTCCGAAGACGGCTCCACCATGTACGCTCTCTCGGAAAGCGGCGTCGTGATCCTCCCCGTCGGCGCCCGCGACTCCGTCCCTCGCCTCGCCGCCGACCGCGAAGACCTCGTCTTCCGCGCCAGCTTCTGCAATCAGGGCGTCCTCACCCAGGAAATCACCATCTTCGATCCCAGCGGCGGGTCCACTCCCTTCCGCCTCTCGTCCTCCATCGACGGCGTTCGCTTCAGTCAGACCGAGGGCTCCACCCCCGCCACCATCCAGGTCTCCATCGATCCCGCCGCTTTCCAGAACCTCCGCGGCACCGCCGTCGCCCAGCTGAACATCGCCTCCCCCTCCGCCGTCAATATCCTTAAACCCGTCCGCCTCCTCGTCAACCTCCAGGACCCCGACCAGCGCGGCACCTTCGTCAATGTCCCCGGCCGCCTCGTCGACCTCGTCGCCGACCCCGTCCGCCTTCGCTTCTTCGTCCTCCGCCAGGACACCAACGAAGTCCTCGTCTTCGACGGCGGCAACTATCGCCACATCACCACCCTCCGCACCGGCAATACCCCCACCTCCATGGCGATTACTTTCGACCGCCGCTACCTCCTCGTCGGCAACGACAACTCCCAGATCGCCAACGTCTACGATCTCGAAACCCTCGAGCAGCAGGCCCCCATCCGCTTCCCCTTCGGCCACTACCCGCGCTGGCTCGCCAGTTCCGGTCGCGCCATCCTCGGCGCCTCCCGCGTCGCCGGTCCCACCCACACCATTGACCGCGTCGACTTCTTTGCCCGCACCGCCACCCAGCTGCCCACCCTCGGCGTCTACGAAAACACCATCGACATCAATACCGCCATGGTCGCTTCCGGCAATGGCAGCTCCATTCTCGTCGCCCAGGCCGACGGCCACCTCCTGCTCTATAACGCGAACGCCGATACTTTCACCATCTCTCGCAAACCCGCCGACAGCCTCGCCGGCGCCATCGCCGCCTCCAATTTCGACCAGTTCGTCGTCGGCAACCTCCTGCTCAACGCCTCGCTCGTCCCCTACGGCCGTCTCGACTCCACCGTCGGCCTCACCTCCGGCTTCGCTTTCGTCGACGACTACGGCTTCCGCACCGGCGCCCCCGAGGCCGGCGGCTCCGGCATCATCCAGCGGGTCCATCTCGATACCGCCGCCGGCATCGCCTCCACCCGCCTCGTCGAATCCCCTGTCCAGGGCGTCGAAGGCGCCGCCTTCACCCGCACCGTCGCCGTCCTCGTCGACCGCAGCGCCATCGTCAATCTCACCACCTCCGGCTTCACTGTCCTGTCCTGGAACTACGACGCCGCTGTCGCCATCCCCCGTATCACCCGCGTGACCAACGCCGCTGACCGCACCCACCCCGTCGCTCCCGGCGGCCTCATCGTCGTCGAAGGCCGTGACCTCAGCGCCGTCAACCTCGCCACTCAGGAGATGCCCCTCCCCATGGCCCTCGGCGAAAGCTGCCTCACCGTCAACGGCCTCCCCGTTCCCATGCTCATGGTCTCCCCCTCGGAGATTAATGCCCAACTCCCCTTCCAGGCCGAAGGCAATGTCACCATGGTCCTCCGCACCCCCGGCGGCGTCAGCGATAACTTCAACCTCACCATCCTGCCCACCGCCCCCAGCATCTTCCGCAGTGAACTCGCCCCCGGCTTCACCGCCCCCCTCGTCCTCCGCACCGCCAACTGGCAGGTCGTCACCGCCTCCAACCCCGTGCGCCAGAACGACGAACTCACCATCTACCTCACCGGTATGGGCAAGGTCACCCCCGAAGTTCCCGCGGGTCAACCCGCCCCCGGCAACCCTGTCCCCACCGTCCTCACCCCCCCCAACGTCGAACTCGCCGGACGCGCCCTCGAAGTCCTCTTCGCCGGCCTCGTCCCCGATCAGATCGGCGTCTATGAAATTAAGGTCAAAGTCCCCTGGGGCATCCCCAGAGGCATGAGCCAGCCCCTGAAGATCAATCAGGGCAGTTACTCCACCACCGTCCCCGTCCGTGTCGTCGAGTAACCCAATGGAGAATACCACCGCCATGACTTCCCTTCGCGCTCTCTGTATCGCCGCGGGCCTCCTCGTGTTGGCCCACCCCCTTGCCTTCGCCCAGAAATGGGAGGTCGGTGCCGGTGGGGGCGGCTCCTTCTACAACGCGAAGACCATCTCTTCCCCGCAGGGCAGTGTCGATGCCAGCTTCAAGCCCGGCTTCGCCGCCAGCGGCTGGTTCGGCCAGATCGGCGACCGCACCGGCGGCGAGCTTCGCTACACCTTCTTCAAGAACGACATGGAACTCAAGGGCCCCGGCGGCGCCTTCTCCATGTCCGGCCGCGCCCAGGCCATCCACTACGATGTCCTCATCTATACCAATAGCCGCCAGGCCAAAACCCGCGGCTTCTTCCTCGTTGGCGGCGGCATGAAACAGTTCTCCGGTACCGGCGAGGACCTCGCCTTCCAACCCACCGGCCATATCGCCGTCCTCACTCGCACCAGCCAGTGGAAGCCCCTGCTCACCACCGGCGCCGGCGTCCGCATGGCCCTCTCCAAAAACACCCACCTCCGCGCCGAAGTCCGCGGTTACTTCACCCAGGCGCCCAATGAAGTCATCACCCCCGTCTCCACTGGCGAATTCAAGGGCTGGTTCTTCGACATCGTCCCCATGATCAGCCTCACTTACGTCTGGGAATAACGCCGGTTGTAGGATAATGAGAGCCGAGCGCCCATGGACCTCTCGAATGCCGGCCTCCTGCTGACCTTTGCCCTCGCCGTCGCCACGGTGTGGCTCGCCGTCAATCGCTTCAGTCTCAAGCTCGAAAACAACTGGCCGCTCATCTACTACGGGCTGTTGGTCCTGTTCTCCAACATGTACCCAATGGCCCTCAACCCCTATGTCCTCTACGTCGCCGTCATCTGTGGACTCATGCTCCGCTTCGAGTTCATGAACGACCGCATCGTCTTCTTCTTCCGCATCGTCGAAATGCTCTGCTTCGCCGTCATCGGCTGGCGCCTGTTCGGACTCCTCCTCAGCCAGTTCTAACCCTTCGTTCCACACCCGCTCCCCTCGCCCGGTATACTGGCTGCAACCAGCCGCCATGTCTTCACTCATCCCTCTGCTCCTCCTCGCCGCCGCCCTCGCCCACCCCTCCGACTGGCCCCAGTGGCGCGGACCCCGCGCCGACGGCGTCGCCCCCTCCGCCAACCCGCCCGTCTCCTGGTCCCGTTCCCAAAATGTCCGCTGGTCCGCCACCCTCCCCGGCTGGGGCACCAGCTCTCCCGTCCTCCACGGTGACAAACTCTTCGTCACCTCCGAATCCTTCGAAAACGGTAAACGCACCCTCTTTACCCTCTGCTTCGACCGCCACACCGGCCGCGAACTCTGGCGCCACTCCTTCCCCTTCGGTGTCGATCAGCGCGTCCACCAGAAATCCAACCTCGCCGTGAATACTCCGGCGGCCACCTCCGATGCCCTCTTCGTCGCCTTCGGCAACTCCGATATCGCCCGCTACACCCACGACGGCCAACTCCTCTGGGTCACCCGCTACCTCGAACTCTTCGGCGATCCCCGCATGGCCTGGGGCTACGGCGCCAGCCCCGTCGTCCTCCCCGACTCCGTCCTCCTCCCCTGGGACCACCACAAAGGCCCCTGTTTCCTCATCGGCCTCGATCCCTCCACCGGCAAGATCCGCTGGCAACTCGATCGCCCCATCGGCACCTCCCATGCCACCCCCCTCCTCGTCTCCCACCACGGCCAATCTGATATCCTCGTCTCCTCCAAACACCGCCTCACCGCCTTCAATGCCGAAACCCGTGAACAACTCTGGTCCTTCGGCGAAGGCGAAGGCCCCTTCAACGGCGAAATCGTCAACAGCCCCGTTTTCGGCGATGGCCTCGTCTTCTTCCAACTCTGGCGCCAAACCCCCATCTATGCCGTCCGCCTCTCCCCCGATGGCCGCCCTCCCGAACCCGTCTGGGTCAGCCGCCGCACCGGCCCTCAGGAGCCCTCTCTTCTCTACTACCAGGGGCTTCTCTATGCCTGGATGGACAATGGCGTCCTCACCTGCCTCGACGCCCTCACCGGTGAGGAGGTTTACCGTCGCCGCGTCGGCGGCCCCGCCAACTCCTCCCCCGTCGCCGCCGCCGGCCGCATCTATCTCAGTGACAACGATGGTATGACTTACGTCATCCGCGCCGGCCGCACCTTCGAACTCCTCAGCACCAACCCTCTCGGCGAACGCATCACCGCCTCACCGGCCCTTTCTGGGCCCGACCTCTACATCCGCACCGATTCCCGGATCTTCTGCCTCCGCCAGGTCCCTTGATCCAACCGCAGGCAGCGGCCCGAATGCCAGCGATTTTCCCGAGCCGGCCTGCGCCCCCGCCAGGACATCTCCGCCCGTCAGCAGGACACAGGCGGGGACCCGATCCGTCTCGCGCCACCGTCCCAATTCCTCCACCACCCCGGCCACTATCCACTTCCTCAGTCAATTGGCACAGTCGAAACGCGAACAAAATCCATCCTCCCCACTTCCTGCGCCTCTTCTGATCCGGAACCCTGCTGAATCCTCCCTGCGTTACCTCGCGGTCGGCACTCGATTCCAGAAAAAGAGACGGAAGCATCGGATCACGGGCCGCCGAAGCTGCGTCGTCCGTTCCCACCTCGCCCGCAACGAGGGTAACGGTCCCGCGCCGCCGGCCGGGAATCCGAAAGAACCATCGAAAGCGCGAGGCGCCCTGCCGGGAGTGGTCTCCTGCCCGTGGATCGATTTGTGAACTAATCTTCATAAATGGCCGCGTCTGCCCCTCGCCCGCGGCTCGGATTTTGGCTTCACGCGGTCACCCACAATCACCCAAATGGGGGTAAAATCCCCAGCCGCCGCTACGTTGTCGCGCCGCTTTTCCGCCGAAACGCCCTGGCCAAGCCAGCACGTTCGAACCGGCATCCCCAGCGTCGCCCGCCCACACCGCCCTGCTCTTCCACCGGCCCGGCGCCGCCAATCGCATACCAGTCCACGCCCCCGGCGCCGTCCCCGTTTCACCCCGCAGCTCGTGCCGCCAATATTCACCACACTCATGTGGTGGTGAATCAAACGTATGACGATTGTTTCACGAACATCCGCTCCCCGCCATCATCTCACTCTCCCGCCTGCCTCCACTCACATCCGCTCCTTCTCGAGTGTTACACCTTTCCCGGACCTCGTTACTTCTCCCTCCAGAGACGGATATTCCCTATCCTCCGAAGGATCCTCTTGGTCTAGTTGTCTCAATCATAACCACTTAACCGTCCTTCTCTCTGTATTCGCCCCTCCTCGGTCCGGCCCCGCACCCCTCCAACCCCGCCCTCCACACCGATCCCGTCTGCCCGTCCAGCCCGTCGCTCCAATTCGCTCCGTTTCGTCTGACTTCGCACTCATCGCCCAATGTCCCGATCTGCACCACCCTCATCCAAGGGTTTCGGATAGTCCCCAAATGAGTGTAATATGCCCCCAAAGTAAACGACATCTGTATGACAATCAGAGGTGCCAGGCCATCTTCATCGCAAATGTCACTTTCAATGTCATGTCAGACATTTTCGCTGTCAACTCAGAGAATCCATCAAAATTGACATTGTGGTCCGTCGTCCACACGCGGGACGATCCGCGTCTGCTCGCCCTTTTCTCCGGCCCAATCATCGGTCCGCCGCACGATCGTTTCCTCGCCTCCTCGCTGTCAGATCTTCCGCGACTGCCCCTCAAGGCTCATCCCCCATATGAGTGTAGATCAACAAAATCAGGGCTTCCGGAACATCAGCCCCACTCGCCGGACCACCCTGGCTTCCTTCTCCCGGCCTGCGAATCAGCGTGTCCACTCCCGTTTGCCTGCTTCCACCGTTTCATTTCGAAACGAAATGAGGCGTTCCGAAACGCATCCGGTAAGTCTTCCCTATTTGCGGTAGACTCGTCAGCCATTTGCCTGACAAGAACAGAAATTAATCCAACTTTTTCCTTGACTGGAGTCTGGCTCTGGGACTAAAGTTGTATTACTCGCGGTGATACACCTGCATAGTCCGAGGTGGTAGTCAGAGGATTCTCGACGATCCCCTGCAGGGTCTCTCTCAACCCTCACGGTGAGTCAAGCCATGGGACTGAAGGGGGCGAAGCCCGCCCTTTCGTGCCAATCCGAGGTGCCTGCCGGATGTGGTTTGCAGTAAAAACTAAATCCCGTCACGAGTCGCTCGCCGCAAGGTCGCTGGCTTCTCGTGGCCTTGAACCCTTCCTCCCCGTCTATCGCTCCCGCCGCCAGTGGTCCGATCGCGTCAAGGTCGTCGAACTGCCTCTTTTCGGCGGTTACTTCTTCGCCCGCCTCAACCCCGACGCTCTCCTCCCCGTTCTCCAGACCCCGGGCGTGTCCTACGTCGTCGGCTTTGGCGGCAAACCCGCCCCCATCCCTGCCCAGGAAATCGAGGCTATTCGCCGCCTGGTCGCCAGCGATCTGCCCGCCAACCCCCACCCCTACCTCCACTCCGGAGACCGCGTTCGTGTCAAAAGTGGTCCTCTCGCCGGACTGGAAGGCACCCTCGTCCGTGTGCGGAATGAGTGGCGTTTCGTGCTCCGCGTCCAAATGCTCCAGCGCGCCGTCTCCGTCGAGGTCGACAGCGAACTCGTCGAACCCTTGAGGTAACCCCGTCATGCCCGCCCCCCATCACGGCGACTGCCCCGGCCTGTGCGGCCGCCTCCTCGCTTCTCTTGATGGCTTATTCGTTCGTGCTCACAAAGAACGGCGCTTCGGCAGCCTTCTTCAATTCATTCCCGCGTGCCGTCTCCGTTGAGGTCGATAACGCACACCTTGAACCCCGTGAGGTGACCCACCCATGTCCGTCCTGACCAAACGCAGCCGGATGCTCAGCATCAGAATGTCCGACGCCGAGTACCATCAACTCCAGGCCATCTGTGAGGTGCGCGGCGCGCGCTCCATCAGCGACCTCGCCCGCGAAGCCATGCAGCGCATCGCCGCCATGCCGCCGGACGATGAACCTGGCGATACCCTCGCCGAGCGTGTCGGCCAACTGGATCGACGTCTTAACCTTCTGCAGCAGGAAGTTCTACGCCTGAGCTCCCTCATCAACCGTCACAACGGAGACCACTCATGAACCACCTACGCCGAATGCCCTGGCAGGAGTGGGTCGTCCTCGCCGCCGCCCTCCTCATGCTCCTCTTTTTTGCCCCCCTGCCTGGCCGCGGGCAGGAAACCCCGGCCTCCTATATCCTCGGCCCCGGCGACCTCGTCCAGGTCTCCGTCCTCGACATGGAGGAGATCGGCAAATACCCCTCGCGGATCGACATCCGCGGCAATCTCAACCTCCCCGTCGTCGGCCGTGTCGAGGCCTCCGGCCTCACCATCGACCAGCTTGAAGCCAAAATCACCGAGCGCCTCACCCGCCACCTCCGCGCTCCCGACGTCACCGTCTCCATCACGGAGATGCAGTCCCAGCCCGTCTCCGTCCTCGGCTCCGTCGGCAAACCCGGCGTCCAGCAGGTCCAGGGCCGGATGTCCCTGATGGAGGTCATCTCCCAGGCCGGCGGCCTCCGCACCGACGCCGGCTACTCCATCCGCATCGCCCGCCTCCGCGAGTGGGGCGCCATCCCCCTCGAAGGCGCCCGCGAAGACGAAACCGGACGCTATTAC
>DNFG01000236.1 GCA_003487005.1 Bryobacterales bacterium | reverse complement strand
GCCGTGGACGTCGGTGAGGCGGAAGTCTCGGCCGGAGTAGTTGTAGGTGAGTTTGGTGTGCTCGATGCCCATCAGGTGGAGGATGGTGGCGTGGAGGTCATGGACATGGCAGGGGCTGTCGATGGCCTTGAAGCCGAAGTCGTCGGTGGCGCCGACGGTGTGGCCGGGTTTGACGCCGGCGCCGGCGAGCAGAACCGTGAAACCAAAGGGGTTATGGTCGCGGCCATTGACGACGCGGCCATCGGCGCCGCCGCCGCCGGTTTCGAGAACGGGAGTGCGGCCGAACTCGGAGCCGATGACGACAAGGGTTTTGTCCAGAAGGCCGCGGGCTTTGAGATCTTTGATGACGGCGGCGTAGGGCTGGTCGGAATCGCGGGCGTTCTTCCGGTGGGTGAAAATGTCGCCGTGGGCGTCCCAGGGGTCGCCTTTGGCGTAGTAAACCTGGACCATCCGGACGCCTTTTTCGATGAGGCGGACGGCGGTGAGACAGCCGCGGGCGGTGGAACCGGGGCCGTAGAGTTTCTGGGTGGCCTCGGATTCCTTTGTGATATCAAAGACCTCCGGAGCCTCGGTCTGCATCCGGTAAGCGGTTTCCATGCTCTGGATGGTGGACTCGAGCTGCATGTCCTTCTCGGTCTGGCGTTCGAGGTGGAAGCGGTTCAGTTTGCCGAGAAGATCGATCTCGCGGCGCTGTTCCTTGAGGGTAAAAGCGTCGTTTTTAAGGTACGGAATGAGCTTATAGGGGTCAAAATCCTTCTCAACTTTGTCGCTGATGAAGGTGCCCTGGTAGACGGAGGGGAGGAACCCATTGGACCAGAGGGGGGGGCCGACGACGGTGGGCTGATCGGGGCAGAGGACGACAAAGCCGGGGAGGTTCTGGTTCTCGGTGCCTAGTCCGTAAGTAAGCCAGGCGCCCATGGAGGGACGGCCGGGCTGGTTATGGCCGGTGTTCATCATGAGAAGGGACGGTTCGTGGTTGGGGATGTCCGTCGTCATGGATTTGATCATGCAGATGTCGTCGGCGCAGGAGCCGAGGTGGGGCCAGAGTTCGCTGAACCAGTGGCCGGACTGGCCGTACTGCTTGAAAGCAAAGGGGGATTTGAGGAGGGTGCCGGTTTTGCGCTCGGTTTTGACCTCGCCGCCGGGGAGGGGCTGCCCGTGATATTTCTCCAGGGCGGGTTTGTAGTCAAAGCTGTCGATGGAAGAACAGCCGCCGTTCATGAACAGGAAGATGACGTGCTTGGCTTTGGGCTCGAAGTGAGCTTTTTTGGGGGTCAGGAGGCTGTCGGGGGAGGCATCGGCGCGGGCGAGTGATTTGCCGACCATGTTAGCGAGGGCCACCATGCCGAAGCCGGAGCCCATGGAGCGGAGCGCCTCGCGGCGGGTTTTGGGACGGAATGCCTTGTGTGGGGTCATGGGGATCTCCTATTCGACGAAGGTGAACTCGGACGAGCTGAGCAGGACGCGGACATATTGCGTCCATTCGTCGCGTTTCTGCTTGAGTTTGGGTTCTTTCTTGGGCTTTTTGGGAGCGGCTTCGGCCTTGGCGGGGGGTTCGGCCATGGAATCGGCGGCGGGAGGCATGGCCGGGGGGGCCATGTCCGCGCTGTCGGCGCCGGAGTCGGTCATGATGCGGGATTCGGGGGGTTCGGCGGGTTTGGGATCGGCCTTGGGGGCGGGTTCCGGTTCGCGCGGGGTTTTGCGTTCGGCGGTCAGGTACTCGAGTCCGGCCTGGAGTTCGGCCTTGTCCGGGTCGCGGTAGAAGAGTTTCTGGTAGATCTTGCGGATTTTGGCTTCATCGCTGGATTCGTCGCGGAACTGCTTGACGATGGCGGCGGCCTGGAGGAAGACGAAGTCGGAGTTGAGGAAGAAGAGGCGCTGGAGGGGGACGTTGGTGGAGTAGCGCTTCTCGGCGGTGATGTTGGGGTTGGGGAAGTCGAACAACTGGAGGTAGTCGTCGAGGCGGAAGCGAGAGACGCTGCCGTAAACGGTCCGGCGCTTGAAGTCGTCGGCGAAGGGTGAAGAGGGGCCGAACATTTTGCGGTCGAGGTTGCCGGAGGCGAGGAGCATGGCATCGCGGATCTGTTCGGCTTCCATGCGCATTTTGTTGGCGCGCCAGTAGAGGCGGTTGGCGGGATCGACCTTGTTATTGGCGGCGGTGGACTCGCTGGAGAGTTGATAGACCTGCGATAGGAGGATGTCGCGGTGGAGGGCCTTGATGGACATGCCGCTTTCGACGAAGCGGGCGGCGAGGAACTCAAGCAGTTCGGGGTGGACGGGTTTTTCGCCGGAAGCACCGAAATTGGAGGGGGTTTCGACGATGCCGGAGCCGAAGTGGCCGCGCCAGACGCGATTGACGATCACACGGGCGGTGAGGGGATGGCGCGCGATGGCCTCGGCGAGTTCCATGCGGCCGGAGCCTTTCTGGAAGGGTTCGCGTTTGCCGGAAGAGGTCAGGACGGCGGGGAAGGCGCGGGGAACCTTGTCGCCGAGTGAGTACGGACTGCCGCGGAGGTGGACCTGGAAATCGCCGGGTTCTTCGAGATCCGAGACACCGTGGACGAAGGGGAAGGACTCGGGAAGCTTCTTCGTCCGGGTAGCGATTTCAGCCTTCATGGAGGCGATGTAGTCGCG
>DNFG01000003.1:7538-8774 GCA_003487005.1 Bryobacterales bacterium | reverse complement strand
CCCCCCCCCCGCGGGCCCCGCCCCGCCGCCCCCCCGCGCCCCCCCCCCCCCGCCACCCACCCCCCCTCCCCCCCCCCCCGCGCGGAGTAGATCCCGTCCCCCCCCCGGCCCCCCCCCGCCGCCAGCAGCCCCCAAGCCAGTATTCGCTGAAAGAACATGAGGTCCTTCCAGTTTAGACAAGCCCGCCCGGCCTATTCCGGCAGACGCGTCTCGCCCATCAGATACTCGTCCACGCCCCGCGCCGCGCGCCGCCCCTCTGCAATCGCCCAAACCACCAGCGACTGCCCCCGGCGCATGTCCCCCGCTGCGAACACCCCCGCCTCGCTTGTCTCGAACCGCGAGCCCGCTTCCACGTTCCCGCGCCCGTCCAGCTTCACCCCCATCTGCTCCAGCAACCCGTTCTTCACCGGACCCGTGAACCCCATCGCCAGCAGAACCAGGTCCGCCTTGAACGTCCGCTCTGAACCCGCCCGCTTCTCAAACGCCGGCGGCGGCCCCACTTCCATCGCTTCCAGTCCCGCCACGTTCCCCTGGCCGTCATCCAGAAATCGCGTCGTCAGAATCGACCAGTGCCGCTCGCCCCCTTCCTCGTGCGAACTCTCTTCCCGCAACATCAACGGCCACAACGGCCACGGCGTCGAGTCCGCCCGCTCGCCCGGCGGCATCGGCATGATCTCGAACTGCCGCACCGACTTCGCCCTGTGCCGGTGCGACGTCCCCAGACAGTCCGCCCCCGTGTCGCCACCCCCAATGATGATCACGTCCTTGCCTTCCGCCGAAATCCACTGCTCTTCAGGAATCGCATCGCCCGCGTTCCGCTTGTTGTTCGGCGGCAGAAATTCCATCGCGAAGTGAATCCCCTTCAACTCGCGCCCCGGAATCACCAGGTCCCTCGGCTGCTCCGCGCCCCCGGCCAGCAGCACCGCGTCAAACTCCTTCCGCAACTCCTCCGCCTTCACATCCACGCCCACGTGACAGCCCGTCCGGAACACCACTCCTTCCGCCTCCATCTGCGCCACCCGCTTGTCGATGTGGTGCTTCTCCATCTTGAAATCCGGAATGCCGTAGCGCAGCAACCCGCCCACCCGGTCCGCCTTCTCGAAAACCGTCACATCATGACCCGCGCGCGCCAGTTGTTGCGCCGCTGCGAGTCCGGCCGGTCCCGACCCGATCACCGCCACCCGCTTGCCCGTCTTCCGCGCTGGCGGTTCCGGCACGATCCAGCCCTGCTCCCAG
>DNFG01000003.1:6435-7229 GCA_003487005.1 Bryobacterales bacterium | reverse complement strand
GCACGATCCAGCCCTGCTCCCAGGCATGATCGATGATCGCCCGCTCGATCGTCTTGATCGCCACCGGCGGCTCGTTAATCCCCAGCACGCACGAAGCCTCGCACGGCGCCGGGCACACCCGCCCTGTGAACTCAGGGAAGTTGTTCGTCGCGTGCAACTGCCGGATCGCCTGCCGCCACCGGTTCCGGTACACCAGATCGTTCCAGTCCGGAATCAGGTTGTTCAGCGGACACCCCGTGTGGCAGAACGGCAACCCGCAGTCCATGCACCGCGCTCCCTGCGCCTTCACCTTCTCCGCCGGAAACGGCTGGTAAATCTCGAACCAGTCGTTCACCCGCTCCGTCACCGGACGCCGCGAGGGCACCTCGCGCGCAATCTCCATGAAACCTGTGATCTTACCCACGGGGCGCCTCCTGCTCCATCACCACCGGCCGCGTCAACGTCAACGGAGCCGCATCGGCCATCCGCGGCACCCCCAGCACCCGCTTGAATTCGTGCGGGAACACCTTCACGAAACGCGGCAGCATCCCATACCAGTTCTCCAGAATCCACCGCGCCCGCGGCGACCCCGTCAACTGCGCGTGCCGCTCGATCAACGCTCGCAGCTTGTCCACATCGTGAACATCCGCCAGCGGCTCCAGGTCCACCATCGACCGGTTGCACAACTGACTCGCGAACGCGCCGTCTTCATCCAGCACGAACGCCACCCCGCCGCTCATCCCGGCCGCGAAGTTGCGTCCCGCGCGTCCCAACACCACCACCAGGCCGTTCGTCATGTACTCGCAGCCGTGGTC
>DNFG01000003.1:0-6177 GCA_003487005.1 Bryobacterales bacterium | reverse complement strand
GTCATGTACTCGCAGCCGTGGTCGCCCACGCCTTCCACCACCGCCGTCGCCCCCGAATTGCGCACCGCGAAACGCTCCCCGGCCATCCCGTTGAAGAACGCCTCGCCGCTCGTCGCGCCATACAGCACCACGTTGCCGATCAGAATGTTGTCCTCCGGCACGAACGTCGAATGCCGCGGCGGATACACGACGATCCTCCCGCCCGACAACCCCTTGCCCACGTAGTCGTTCGCGTCGCCTTCCAGCGTCAGCGTCACGCCGCTCGCCAGAAATGCCCCGAAACTCTGCCCCGCGCTGCCCGTGAACTGCACCTTGATCGTGTCCTCCGGCAGCCCCGCAGATCCGTAACGCCTCGCGATCTCGCCGCTCAGCATCGCGCCCACGGTCCGGTGCACGTTCCGCACCGGCAGCTTGATATCCACCGCCGCGCCCGTCTCGATCGCGTCCCGCGCCGTCTCGATCAGCTTCGCGTCCAGCGCCTGATCCAGACCATGATCCTGCGCAATCAGACACCGCCTTCCCACGCGGCTCGGAGCCGGCGGATTGTACAGAATCGACGAAAAGTCCAGCCCCTTCGCCTTCCAGTGCTCGATCCCTTCGCGCATCTTCAGCCGGTCCACGCGGCCCACCATCTCGTCCATCGTCCGGAAACCCAGCCGCGCCATGATCCCGCGCAACTCCTCCGCCACGAAAAACAGGTAGTTGATGACATCCTCCGGCGTCCCCGTGAACTTCTTCCGCAGCGCCGGATCCTGCGTCGCAATCCCCACCGGACACGTGTTCAGGTGACACTTGCGCATCATGATGCAGCCCATCGCGATCAGCGGCATCGTCGAGAACCCGAACTCCTCGGCCCCCAGCAGCGCCGCCACCGCCACGTCCCGGCCGGTCTGCAGCTTTCCGTCCGTCTGCACCCGGATCCGGCTTCGCAGATCGTTCATCACCAGCACCTGCTGCGTCTCCGCCAGCCCCAACTCCCACGGGATCCCCGCGTGCTTGATCGACGTCAGCGGACTCGCCCCCGTCCCCCCCGTGTCACCCGAAATCAGCACCAGGTCCGCGTGCGCTTTCGCCACCCCCGCCGCCACCGTCCCCACGCCCACTTCCGCCACCAGCTTCACCGAGATCCGCGCCCGCGTGTTCGCGTTCTTCAGATCGTAAATCAGCTGCGCCAGATCCTCGATCGAGTAAATATCATGGTGCGGCGGAGGCGAAATCAGTCCCACGCCCGGAATAGAATGACGCACCCTCGCAATCTCCGCGTCCACCTTGTGACCCGGCAACTGCCCGCCTTCTCCAGGCTTCGCGCCCTGCGAAACCTTGATCTGCAACTCGTCCGCGTTCACCAGGTAATTCGTTGTCACCCCGAAACGCCCCGACGCCACCTGCTTGATCGACGACCGCCGCGAATCCCCGTTCGGGTCCCGCGTGTACCGCGCTTCGTCTTCCCCGCCCTCGCCGGTGTTCGACCGCCCCCCGATCCGGTTCATCGCGATCGCCAGCGTCTCGTGCGCCTCCTTCGAAATCGACCCGTAACTCATCGCGCCCGTCGCGAATCGCTTCACGATCTCCGATGCCGGCTCCACGTCCTCCAGCGGCAACGGCTTCTCCGCCCACCGGAAATCCAGCAGCCCGCGGATCGTGCACAACTGCTTGTTCTGCTCGTTGATGTGCGCCGCGAACTCCTGGTACGAATCGAAACTCTTCCGCTGCACCGCGTGCTGCAGCTTCGCCACCGAATGCGGATTGATCAGGTGATACTCGCCCCGCGCCCGGAAATGGTACTGCCCCCCCACATCCAGCTCCGTCTCGCTCTCCGACCGCGGCGCGAACCCGAACGCGTGCTTCCGCCTCGTCTCCTCCGCGATCACCTCCAGCCCGATCCCCTCGATCCGCGAGGGCGTCCCCGTGAAGTACTTCTCCACCAGCGACCGGCTCAACCCGATCGCCTCGAAGATCTGCGCCCCCCGGTAGCTCTGCAGCGTCGAGATGCCCATCTTCGAGAACACCTTCAACAATCCTTTGTCGATCGCCTTCCGGTAATTCCTCAGCGCCTTGTCGAACGACACCCCTTCCGGCAGCAACCCGCGCATGTCCAGGTTCTCCAGCGTCTCGATCGCCAGATACGGATTCACCGCGCTCGCCCCGTAGCCGATCAACAGGCAGAAATGCATGATCTCGCGCGGCTCGCCCGTCTCGCAGATCAGACACACCTGCGTCCTCGTCCCCTCCCGGATCAGATGATTGTGCACCGCCGACAACGCCAGCAATGACGGAATCGGCGCCAGCTCTTCATCCACCCCGCGGTCCGACAGTATCAGCACCGTGTACCCGTTCTTGATCGCCAGGGACGCCCGCTTGCAGATCCCGTCCAGCGTTCGCTCCAGCTCCTTCTCGCCGCCCTCCGCCCGGTACAGCATCGGCATCGTGATCGACAGATAATCGCCCCAGCTGATCCGCCGCACCTTCTCCAACTCGTGATTCGTCAGAATCGGATGGTCCAGCCGGATCGTGTGCGCGTGCTGCGGCGTCTCCGCCAGGATGTTCGACTCCGTCCCGATGTAGCTCGTCAGCGACATCACCAGCTCTTCCCGGATCGGATCGATCGCCGGATTCGTCACCTGCGCGAACAACTGCTTGAAGTAGTGAAACAGCGGCTGTGGCTTGTCCGACAGACACGCCAGCGGCGTGTCCGTCCCCATCGAACCCACCGGCTCCTGCCCCTGCACCGCCATCGGGATGATGATCTGGTTCAGATCCTCCTCCGTGTACCCGAACGCCCGCTGCCGCGTCAGCACCGTCTCGTGATCCGTCTGGTGGTACCGCGGCGGCTCCGGCAGATCCCCAATCCGGATCTGCTTTTCTTCAATCCACTTCCCGTACGGTTGCCGTTCCCAAAGCTTCCGCTTGATCTCCTCGTCCGGCACGATCCGCCCCTCGCCGAGGTCCGCCAGCAGCATCTTGCCCGGCTGCAACCGCCCCTTCTCCACCACATCCTCCGGCTTGATCGGCAACACCCCCGTCTCCGACGCCATGATCAGCAACCCGTCCCGCGTCACCATGTACCGCGCCGGCCTCAACCCGTTCCGGTCCAGCGTCGCCCCGATCATCCGCCCGTCCGTGAACGCCACCGCCGCCGGTCCGTCCCAGGGCTCCATCAGCGACGCGTGATATTCGTAAAACGCCCGCTTGTCCGGATGCATGTTCTTGTCCCCGTCCCACGCCTCCGGGATCAGCATCGCCATCACGTGCGGCAGGCTCCGCCCCGCCATCGTCAACATCTCCACCACGTTGTCCAGCGTCGCTGAATCGCTCCCTCCAGGCTGCACCACCGGCATGATCTTCTTCAGATCATCCCCAAACAGCGGCGAACTCATGATGAACTGCCGCGCATGCATCCACGCCGCGTTCCCCCGCACCGTGTTGATCTCCCCGTTGTGACACACGTACCGGAACGGGTGCGCCAGCTGCCACGACGGAAACGTGTTCGTCGAAAACCGCTGATGCACCATCGCAATCGCGCTCACCGTCAGCGGATCCGACAAGTCCGAATAGAAACTCGCGATCTGCGGCGCCAGCAACAGCCCCTTGTACACAATCGTCCGGCACGACAGCGACGGAACATAGAAAAAGCCCTTGTCCCGGATCGACGACCCCGCGATCTCCGCCTCCGCCCGCTTCCGGACAATAAACAGCTTCCGCTCCAGCGTCTCCTCGTCCATCCCCGGAGCCCGCCCGATGAACACCTGCTCAATGTATGGCTGCGACGCCCGCGCCACCCGCCCGATCGCGTCCACATCCACTGGCGTGTCCCGCCACCCCAGAAACTGCAAACCCTCTTCCCGCGCGATCCGCTCTACAATCCCCTCGCACTGCAACCGCTGCTGCGGCTCCACCGGCAAAAACACCAGTCCCGCCCCATACTCCCCAGCCGCCGGCAGCGTGAACCCCAACTGCGCACACTCCCGCGCGAAAAACGCATGCGGTATCTGAATCAGCAACCCCGCCCCGTCCCCCGTCTCCGGATCACACCCGCAGGCCCCCCGGTGCGTCAGATTCATCAGAATCTGAATGCCCTTCGAAATGATATCGTGGGATTGGACACCCCGGATGTTGGCCACAAAACCAATGCCGCAGGCGTCATGCTCGTGAATCGGGTCATACAGGCCCGCCGCTTCCGGCAGCCCTTGCGCTCTCACTGATGGGGACATCGTGGTTCCTGTCTCGCTGTCGTAGGATCGAATGATCCTCCTAGTATAGGCCCTCTCCCTTCATCAGTCAAAGTGAATTTGTAACCACATTCACATCAGTGTCGCTTATGCTATAATCCGCTCGTGGACCTGTCCCAGCTGCACCTCTTCAAAGACATCGTTCAGACCCGCAGCATCAGCCGCGGCGCCACCCTCAACGGCGTCACCCAATCCGCCGCCAGCCAGTCCGTCCAGGAACTTGAACGCCTCCTTGGCACTCAACTCCTCGACCGCTCCCGCCGCCCCCTCGAAATCCTCCCCGCCGGCAAACTCCTCTACGACTTCGGCCGCGATGTCCTCCGCCGCCACCAGGAATTCCTCGTCGGCCTCGAAGACCTCCGCGGCGCCACAGGCGGAGCCGTCCGCATCGCCGCCATCTACTCCGTCGGCATCTCCGAAATGTCCCGCCTCGAAGCCGAATTCGCCCGCCGCCTTCCCGGCGCCGACCTCCAGGTCCACTACCTTCGCCCCGAAAAGGTCTATCAGGCCGTCGTCGACGACCGCGTCGACCTCGGCCTCGTCAGCTATCCCGAACCCACCCGCGAAGTCCTCGCCCTCCCCTGGCGCGAAGAACCCATGGTCATCGCCTGCGCCCCGTCTCACCCCCTCGCCTCCGCCTCCACCCTCCACGCCGCCCAACTCTCCAACACCACCTTCATCGGCTTCGATGAAGACCTCCCCATCAGCCGCGACGTCGAACGCTTCCTCCGCGAGCAGGGCATCCGCGCCCGCGTCGTCATGCGCTTTGACAACATCCAGAGCATGAAGGAAGCCCTCCGCCTCGGCAATGCCGTCAGCCTCCTCCCCGCCCCCATCCTCCGCGAGGAAGTCGCCGAAGGCCGCCTCCGCGCCATCCCCCTCGAAAAACCCTTCTTCCGCCCCCTCGGCATCATCCACCGCCGCCGCCGTACCTTCCCCCGCGCAGCCCAGGTCTTCCTCGACCTCCTCCGCGAACCCGAAGCCGGTTAACCGATCCGCCCCCACAGCGCCCGCACCGTCAACCCCAGCACCGGATGCACCGCCTCCGGCGCCACCTCCACCAGCGGACCCAGCACAAACCCCCGCTCGTGCATCCGCGGATGCGGCAACGTCAACCCCGGCACATCCATCACCCGGTCCCCGTACATCAGCAGATCCAGATCCAGCGTCCGCGGCCCATTCGCCACCCGCCGCTCCCGCCCCCGCTCCGCCTCGATCCCCAACAGCGCCCCCATCAACTCCTCCGGCCCCAACTCTGTCTCCAGCGCCAACGCCCCGTTCAGAAACAGCCCCTGTTCCAGATACCCCACCGGCGCCGTCTCATGCCAGGACGACACCCCCGTCACCCGCCCCAATCCCCGCAACCTCTCCACCGCGAAACGCAAATGCCCCTCGCGGTCCCCCACATTCGATCCCAGCGCGATCAGCGCCTCAGCCATCCCGCCTCCGCTCAATCTCCACCGCCGGATACTCCACCCCCAACGCCCGCAGCGCCGCCGGTTTCTTGACCACCACCCGCACCCGCGGAGTCCCAAACTCCGCCAGCACCGCCGCCGCCACCCCCTCCGCGATCGTCTCGATNNCGAGCGCGGGCTTGGCGGTCCAGTTGGCGATCGACTTGACCCATAGCACCTTGTGGCAGTGGTCCGGGTCCAGCTTCCAGACCGTCACCCGCAGCCCCGCGCCGGTGTCGCGGTAGCCCACGGCGAGGATCGCGTCGGGGGTGTACTTGACGGCCGTGATGGCGCTGAGGTCGGCCTCCTTGTCCTCGTAGAGGCACTTCTCGGCGCCGGAGGGGGGCAACTGCACGCCGATCTGCGCGGTGGCCTTGGCCGAGAGGCCCCCGGCGTCCTCGACCACCACCTCGAACTCGCGCGCGAGCCCGTTGTCCTTGGCCGAGAGCGCCTCCCAGTCCTGCGGGAAGGCCTCGGGCTTCAGCTCGGCCAGC
>DNFG01000151.1:18552-24585 GCA_003487005.1 Bryobacterales bacterium | reverse complement strand
TTTCGGCTTCCCGGACCTGATAGAACGCGTGATTGAGCGTCAAAATCACCAGGAAGTGCAGCTGATTGCGCACCCAGGCAACCGTTTCCACCTCACCCGGATGATGTTCCGCCACCACTGTGTCGAGGATGCCGTCAAACTCGCGGAGTGCAGCGACAATCTCAGGAGGAGCCAGCCCCAGCTTCGCGAGACGCCGGCCGCTGTACTCCACGTGTTCAAGAAAGCTCGCGAGGGTGCCTCCGCTGGCCATATGGGCGGCCGCGGCAGCCGGCGTGATCGCTCCCAGCAGGTCCCGGCGATCTGGGGTATGGCCTAAGTCCTTGATTTTTTGGACATAGATACGATCAAGCTTCTGCCGGACCGGAGCCAGAAGCCGACCGATCCGGCGGATCTGCTCCAGCAGCTGCTGGCTGAGTACGGTCGCGGCGTCGGCCGGCACTGCGGATTGAGGCTTCGCCTTCACTGTTTCACCTATCGGATCTAAGACGTTTGTCCTTTAGGGCTTAAGAGATAATCGCCGCCACCTGATCGGGGGCCGGTCCGGTCTCCTCCGTGAGTACCACAGGCGTCCTCCATCCGGGCGATTGACCCCGCCTGGCTTCGGACCGGCTCCTTGTCTTCAACACTAGGAGTTTCGCCCGGGCCTTTCCACCAGATTAGTACCAGAGCGGCTTCTGGAGCGTGAGGGGCGTAGAATAGTTAGTGGACACAAACTTGTGGCGGCGGCCAGCGTCACAGTCAGGGAGTAATTTTTTCTGTCGTGCCGCAAGTTCCAGAACAAACTGGTGTCCGACTGCGTCTATAGTGTTCGGGGAAGAACAAAAGCCGTGAAGAAAAAATGGAAATGGATCCTCGGCATCACCACTCTGGTGGTCGTAGCCGGCGGGAGCGCGATCGCCGTGAAGATGCGGGACCGGGACGTCGTGTCGGTTCAGACAGGCCGCGCGGTCCGGCAGGACCTTGTCAGCCTGGTGACCGCATCTGGAGAGATTAAACCGCGCAATTACGTCAATATTGGCGCGAACGTGATGGGACGGATCACGGAACTGAAGGTGCGCGAAGGAGACCGGGTTGCGCGCAGCCAGGTCCTGGCGCGACTGGAGTCCGTGCAGGCCGAGGCGGACGTGCAGGCGCAGCAGGCGAGTCTGAACTCGAGTCTCGCTGAAGCGGCGGCGTCGGAGGCCGGTCTGCTGGCAATGGATGAGAATCTGAAGACGGCCGCCGCGTCGGTGGACCGGGCGCGGGCCGAACTGGACCGGGCCCGCCTGGACTACGAGCGGGCAGAGCAGCTTTGGAAGGAAAAGCTGATTGCGAGACAGGAATTTGACAGCAAGAAAGCCCAGTTTGACGCATTGGAGGCCGGGGTTCGTGAAGCCGTGTCGCGAGTGGCGCAGATGAAGGCGCAGCGGCAGCAGACCGCGGCCCAACTGTCGAGTGCACAACGCCGCGTCGCACAGGTTCGTGCGACATTGAACCGGTTTTCGGACGTTCTCCAGAAGCACTCCGCAGTGAGTCCGATTGACGGAATCGTGACGAATCTGCCCGTTCGAGAGGGTGAGACGGTGGTGCCCGGCGTGCAGAATTCGTCAGCCTCGCTGATCATGACCATCGCGGACATGAGCATCATCACGGCAGAGGTGAAGGTCGATGAAACCGATATCGTGAACGTTTCGATGGATCAGGAGGCAGACATCACCATTGACGCCATCCCGGGCAAGACCTACCGGGGCCGGGTGATCGAGATTGGCAACACGGCGATTCTGCGTTCGACGGGTCTGGCGGCGAGCCAGAGCGCGGTCTCGAGCCAGGAGGCCAAGGATTTCAAGGTCGTAGTGGCGCTCAACGATCCCCCGGTGGAGATCCGTCCTGGTCTGTCCTGCACGGCAAAGATCATTACCGCGACGCGCGAGAAAGCGCTGTCGATTCCGATTCAGGCGCTTACCGTGCGCCAGCGTGGTGATCTGGAGCCGAAAAAGGAGGGAACCGTGCAAGCCTCGACAAAGGCTGACCCCGAGAAGGCGAAGCGGGACAAGGAAGAGCTTCAAGGTGTGTTTGTGATCGCGGCCGGGCAGGCGAAGTTCGTCGAGGTGAAGACGGGCATCACGGGCGCCACGGACATTGAAGTGCTGACCGGCCTCAAGGAAGGCGACGAAATCATTACGGGCTCCTATCGGGCGATCCGGACCCTCCGCAATGAGGCGAAGGTGAAGATCGACAACAAGACTCCGGGCCAACCCGCCCAGTGATCGGGCAGGATAACCATTTCGCCGCGCGCGGCGTCTTTGAAGAAGGGATACTGTTTCTATGGCGACTGCAGTGATGGACAAGGCCCAGCGCGGCGAGCAACTCAAGCGCGACAACATCGTCATCCGCACATATGATCTCTGGAAGACCTATGTCATGGGCGACCAGGAAATTCACGCGGTTTCTGGCGTGGATGTGGAGATCCGGCGAGGCGAATATGTGGCGATCATGGGCCCGTCCGGCTCGGGCAAGTCCACCTTGATGAATCTGATCGGCTGTCTCGACACACCCTCCAAGGGTGAGTACTTTATTAACGGCAATCTTGTGTCGGAAATGAGCGACGACCAACTGGCGCACATCCGCAACAAGGAGATCGGGTTCGTATTCCAGACTTTCAACCTGCTGCCGCGCGCGACGGCGCTGCACAATGTGGAACTGCCCCTGATCTATGCCGGTTTGAGCGCCGAGGAGCGGGCGGAGCGGGCGAAGGCGGCCCTCAGCGCCGTGGATCTCGAGCAGCGTATGTACCACAAGCCGAGCGAGTTGTCGGGCGGGCAGCGCCAACGTGTCGCCATCGCCCGTGCGCTGGTGAACAACCCCTCGATTTTGCTGGCCGACGAGCCGACCGGCAACCTGGATTCGGCTACAGGCATTGAAATCATGGCTCTGTTCGAGCGGTTGTACAAGCAGGGCAACACGATCATTCTGGTGACCCACGAACGGGATATCGCTGAATACGCCCACCGCATCGTCACCATTCGCGACGGGAAGGTTTCGAAGGACGAACGGAATCCCCACTAAGAGGCTGTTGGGATCGGGTACACTCGCGGTTGAAGCCCGAAAGCTCAGACACCGTGCCCGAATCCGCCCCTCTCTCTTCCATCACCCAAGCCGCGCGACGCCGCTATTCCGCACTCCTTGCGGGTTCCCCGGAGGTTCCGTGGTGGACCGCTGTGGTCTTGACGGCTTCGTCTGAGCGGCAGGCACGCGCATATGAATCGGAAATTGTGCAGCGGCGGGCTCAGGGATTGCTGCCGCCGGGAGTGCCATTCCTGGTGGTTCCGGACCCGGAAGGGGTCCGGTTGG
Organism: Bryobacterales bacterium; assembly: GCA_003487005.1. Classification (GTDB taxonomy): domain Bacteria; phylum Acidobacteriota; class Terriglobia; order Bryobacterales; family Bryobacteraceae; genus PNKE01. The sequence continues at coordinate 21,255 of DNFG01000151.1, read as the reverse complement.
GCTCAGGCGGTGCGACGGTCCACGCCTTACAGACGCTGGCGACGCGCCTGGGCGCTCCGGTCGCGAACGAACGCTGGTGGCAAAGCCAACGCGTGCTACTGCTGCACTCCGGGGGTGACTCGCGCAGGCTCCCACAGTACTCTCCCTCCGGCAAGATCTTCTCTCCTCTGCCCGTGAGGGGGCCCGGGGGGACGCCCTCGACGATCTTTGATGAGACGCTGGCCCTTTCCACCCTGTGGGCAGCGCGGATTCCGTCGGGTGTCGTAGCGGGAGCGGGTGATGTGCTGCTGATTTTTGATCCGGACCGGCTGGATTGGGCGCGGCCAGGTGTGTCGGGAGCGGGCCTGTTGCAGCCGGCTGAAGTCGGCGCGAGGCATGGGGTTTATGTGGCGGGTCCGAAGGGCAGGGTCCTGTCATTTCTGCAGAAGCCCTCACTGGCGGAAAGCCGGAATGCCGGAGCCTGTCTGGCGGATGGCCGGTTGGCCGTCGATACCGGGCTACTTTGCTTCCACCCCTCGGCGGCTGCACGCCTGTGCCGCCTGGCAAGTCGCAGCGAAGCCGAACCATTCGACCTGTACTACCACCTGCCGAGGTTCCTGACTGGGCAACTGCGATTCGGGACGCAGGCCGATCCCCTGTTCCGGCAGTTGGGACGCCTGTTCGCGGGGGTTCCCTTCCACTGTGATCTCGTGGAGGGTGAGTTCACCCACATCGGCACGACATCGCTGTTCCGCCACCTGTTGACCGAGGACACGGACTTCGCGCGCCTCTACGCGGCGCGGCAGCGGCTTGGACTGGTGGCGCCCGAGGGGGTTCGCTCACACGGCGTGATCATCGAGAGCGTGCTGGATCAGGTGACGGTGGCGCCACGGGCGATCGTACTGGAATCGGTCCTGACCGGGCCTGCGGAGATTGGCGCGGGGGCGATTGTCCACGGTCTGGAGGGCGGGAACACCGCGCAACTGGCGGTGCCTCCGGATGTCGTCCTGCACCAGGTGCCGGTCCGGGAACCCTGTGGCGAAGCGGGGACGGTTGTGCGGGTTTATGGAGTGGAAGACGATCCGAAGCGGTGTCCGGCGGAGTGGTTTGGCCGTCCGGCGGTGGAGACGCTGGCGGCGCTGCGGATGGACCCGGAAGAGGTCTGGCCCGGTGTCCCAGCGGCGGAACGAACCCTCTGGAATGCCCTGATATTCCCGGTTACCACCCCCGAGGAGGCTCTCGCGGCGGCCCGGTGGATGTTGGGGGTGTCTCCTGGCCCAGCGCCGTTCACGCGGAGCCGCTGGCGCAAGCTGAAGCGGGCCTCGCTGGCATCGAGTGCGGCGATGGCCGATGAGAATGTCCTGGCGGCGTCCCGTTTGGAGCGGACCCGCCGGCTGTGGGAGCGTGCCGCGGTCGAACTGGCGCTGGATGGATCCGACGTCCGCCCATTGCTGGCGCAGGCGCCGGGCGTCGTGTCCCTGGCTGCGGTCGCCCGCAAATTGGCGTCGGGCCCTGATGACCCAAGCCGGTCGTGGTTGGCGTCGCTCTTCTTCGGACAGGCGGGCCTCGAGGAGGAAGCGGACCGTTGCCGGAAGTCGGCTTTTGCCATCATCGAACGGCGGGTTGCGCCGCCTGCGGGCACGGCCCCGGCGTTTCCACGGCTTGATGGCTGGCAGCGGGAGTCGGTCCGGGTGACCGCCCCAGCCCGCATCGATCTGGGTGGCGGCTGGTCAGACACGCCGCCCTTCTGCCTGGACTGGGGCGGTACGGTGCTGAATGCAGCGCTTTTGCTGGACGGGGCGAGTCCGATTGAGACCCGCATCACCCGGCTGGCAGAGCCCGTTCTTGAGATTGCCCCGGGCGGCGGCATCCGGCCGCTCCGGCTGAAGACCACCGCTGCACTGCTGGCGGCGCCGGGTCCCGGAGATCCATATTCCTTGGCGCGGACGGCGCTCCGCATGACGGGGGTGTTCTCACCCGGGACGCCGCTGGCGCGCACGCTGGCGGGGCTCGGCGGCGGTTTGCGGATCGAGACGGCTGTCAATCTGCCAATGGGTTCGGGGCTGGGTGCGAGTTCGATTCTGGCGGCGACACTCCTGCAGGCGTTGGCGGCAATAGGCGCCACGCCGCTCGGCAACGACGCACTCTGCGACCTCGTGCTGGAGTTGGAACAGCGGATGTCCACCGGGGGAGGCTGGCAGGACCAGGCTGGGGGAATCTTTCCAGGAATGAAACTGCTGAGCTCGAGTCCGGGAGCGCCGCAGCGAGTCCGGTGCCAATCATTGGATTGGAACGCAGCCCGAAGGGCCGAGTTTGAACGATTGCTGGTGCTGGCGCCGACGGGCATCGCACGGGTGGCGAGGAACCTGCTTCAGCAGGTGGTTGGACGCTATCTGGCGCGCGAGACCGCGGCCCTTCAGGTGCTTCACTCGATCAAGACTCTTGCACTCGAAATGGGGCATGCCCTGCGGGAGGGTGCCTGGGACCATCTGGGTGGCCTGTTGGACCGCCACTGGGAACTAAACCAGATTCTGGATCCCCACACCACCAATCCGGCTATCGACCAACAACTGGCCGAGGCCCGGCCCTGGATTCGAGGCGCCAAGCTGGCAGGCGCCGGGGGAGGCGGGTTCTTCATCATGCTGGCTCGGGGTGAGGCGGCGGCGCGGGCGCTCCGTGCGCGGCTGAAAGCGCCGCGGACGAACCTGGCCCGGCACGGCCTGG
>DNFG01000151.1:0-18428 GCA_003487005.1 Bryobacterales bacterium | reverse complement strand
ATCCCCACACCACCAATCCGGCTATCGACCAACAACTGGCCGAGGCCCGGCCCTGGATTCGAGGCGCCAAGCTGGCAGGCGCCGGGGGAGGCGGGTTCTTCATCATGCTGGCTCGGGATGAGGCGGCGGCGCGGGCGCTCCGTGCGCGGCTGAAAGCGCCGCGGACGAACCTGGCCCGGCACGGCCTGGTGGTTTCCTGAGCAGCGGCAGCGAGCGGGAATCCGTGGCATAGAAAAAGCCCCGAATCGCTTCGGGGCCTCTTCGATATGGTGCGGAGAGGGGGACTTGAACCCCCACGAGATTACTCCCGCTAGCACCTCAAGCTAGTGCGTCTGCCAATTCCGCCACCTCCGCGGGTGGCCCGGCGCGAAGCGGTTCGCGCCGGGATCTCACATCAACATTATAGCCCGGTTTCCTACTGCTTGGGCGCAGGCGCAGGCTTGGTATTTTCGGGCGTTTGTGGCGGCAGCGGGACATCCACCGTCCGCTTCTCGCCGGTCTGAGGATCTTCGAGTTCCATCTGGATGGTCTGCTGGCCGGCCGGAATGCCCTGGGTGCCCGGAGCGGGCGTCGTCGCGGGCGCAGGTGCATTCTCGAGGACGGTCGAGGCCGAACCGGAGCCAGCCCGGGTGTAGAGAATCGCCAGGCTCAGCGACCCGGCCATGAACAGCACCGCCGCGATCGTAGTCGCCTTGGAGAGCACCGTGGCTGCGCCGCGCGGACCGAAAGCCGTCTGCGAGCCCATACCTCCGAACGCGCCAGCCAAATCCGCCGCTTTGCCGCTCTGCAGCAATACGACGATGATCAGGAACAGACACACAATCACATGAACGATGGTGAGAAACGTGATCATAGGGAAACCTTCAAGAAGAACCCGCGCCAAACCGCGGCGCGGGTTCGTCAATCAACCAGTATAGCGGGTTAGAAGGTCACGCGCAGGGAGATTTGCGCGCGCCGCGCATTCGTGCCGTCAGGGAAACCCTGGGAGGCGACGCCGGCGCCGAGGTTCGCCACCGGACGCAGGACGCCAGAGCGGGCCTCGAAGGCCTGACTGGCGACGCTGGTGTCGGAGATGCGGTTGAACACGTTGAAGACTTCGAAGTTAAACATCGTCTGAATGCCTTCAGAGATGCGGAACCCCTTGGTCAGGCGGGCGTCGACGCGCCGGATGTTATCGATCGGGATCGAGGTCCTCGGGAGGAAGGGCACGCGGGTGGAGCCCCCGAGCCCGTTCAGGGTGTTGTTAAAGGCCGGGCCGGAGAACTGCGTTCCGGAGACGAAGACGGTGGGTGTCGAATATGGCGCCGAAGCGAGGGTGCCAAGGACGCTGAGGTTCCAGCCATTCACCACCTGCCGGGCGAAGCCGTTGCCGGTCTTCCACTCCGGCGGAGTGATGATGCCGGTGAAGACGGTGCGGTGGCGTACATCCAGTTCGGAAGTCGAACGTTCCTGACGGTAGTCTCCGTTGGTCACCGTGCTGAGGCGGTCGAAGAACAGGTTGCTGCTGCCGCCGCCCATGTTGGAGTCGATGGCATGGGACCAGGTGTAATTGAGGCTGCCTTCGATCCACTTCGATGCGCGCTGGCGGACCTGGACGACCATGGCGTTGTACCACGTGAAATTGCCGTTGTCGGTCACGGTGACGCGGCCGTAGAGGGGATCCACGCGGTTCGCACGCAGGTAGGTGGGTGTGGTGAACGAGCCCGCGGCTGAGCCGGCGGCATCGAGGATGGAATAGGTGAACGAACCGGTCGGCATGCCCACATTCATATCCTGCACGCCGTAGAACCGGATGCCTCGGCTGCCGAGGTAGCTGGCGGTAATGCCGGTGGTGCGTGTCAGTTCACGTTCGATGCCGAAGTCCCATTGCTGCGTGTAGGGTGTACGCAGGTCCGAGGCGGCAAAGCCGACGTTCAGCACGCCCGGGGGCGGGGTGCGGTCGAGTCCGGGCAGCCGGTTGGGGAACAGGGGGCCGAGGGCCAGGTCGGCCGCCACGTTGGATTGGAGCGTAATGGGCCGCTGGGTGACACCGTTGTTCTGATGGAAATTACCCACCAGGGCGCCGGGCATACGGGCGTAGAAGATCCCATAGCTGGCCCGCAAGACCGTTTTCGAAGTCTGGTCGAGGGAATACGCAAGGCCGACCCGCGGGGCGAAGTTTCTGCCTGGCTGGTTGATGCGTCCGGTGGCGGCGTAGTCGGAGTTGAAAGTCGCCGGCTGCGCAAACTGGGCATATTCATACCGGATGCCATAGTTGAGCGTGAGCCGGTTCGTGATTCTCCACTGATCCTGAGCGAAGAAGTTAAAATCGCGCACGAAGACGGAGAGTTGCGGAGTCCCGAAGGTCTGGGAATACTGCTGCCAGCGTTTGCCGCCATCCAGATTGGTCAGATCCTGTGCGAAGGCGGTGACCGACGGGTAGCTGAAAGTGCCGTTGTTGTTGTTCAGCAGGTCGAGGACGTCGCGGGTGTGCGCGATGTCGAAGCCGAACTTGAAGTTGTGGCGGCCCACCATCCAGGTGAGGTTGTTGGCGAACTGATAGCGGTCCTCGGTGGGCTGGACGCGCGGCAGGTACGATGCCACGCCCAGGTTGCCCTGGCCCGCGACACTCAACTGACCCAGCAGTCCGTTTGGGGGCGCCAGTTCGGGGTTATTGGTGTCAAACAGCCGGTCCTTGAACCAGCCGAAACGGAATTCGTTCACCAGCGAGGGCTTGATGATGCCCGTGTGCGAGATGCGGGCGAAACGATGCCGGACGGTGGAATCGCCGTTGTTGCCGATGCCGCCGCCGTCCGTGCGGGTGGCCTGCGTCTGGATGCCGTTGGGCGAAATCCAGTTCATTACATTGAAACTCAGCGAGAGCGCATTCCGTTCATTCGGGCGCCAGTCGATCTTGGCGAAACCCGTGTCCTGATCCGCCCGGCGGGGAATCTCGCCAAAGAAGCGGCGGAAGTAGCTGACCGCGGCGGCGCACTGAGCGGGCGTCGCAGGCGCGCCGCAGTCGCCGATGAAATCGCCATTGGCCGCGAACAGCCGGGGGTTCTGAATTGCCGATACCAGCGGGAAGTTGCGCCGCGTGAAGTCACCGTTCACGAAGTAGAACAGTTGGTCTTTCTTGATCGCGCCGCCGACGGAGCCCCCGAACTGGTTGCGGGTTTCGTCCGGTTTCGCCTGACCGATTGCGTTGGCATACCGGTCGTTCGCATTGAAATCCTGATTGCGGAAGAACCAGTAGCCCGTGCCATGCACGCCGTTCGTTCCGCTGCGGGTTACCGTGTTCACGCTGCCGCCTGCGGCCCGCCCAAATTCCGCGGAGTAGCCGCTGGTCTGCACCTGGAACTCCTGCACCGCGTCCTGCGAGATGTTGGACGAAATGCGCGTCCTGCCCGCATTCTCGTTGTAGTAGCCCTGCGTGGTGTCATTGCCGTCGGTCAAAAACGCATTACCGCCGGGCACGCCGCGGAAGCTCAACAGGCCGAACGTGCCGTCTGCCGTCACCCCCGGCGTCAGCAAGACAAAGCTGTCGACTCGCCGGCCATTGATCGGCAGATTCAGGATCTGACGGTCACTGACCACGTCCGAAACGCCAGTCTTCAACTGGTCCACCACCGGCGCCGCGTCCGTGATCGTGATCTCCTGCGTCTGCTGGCCGACCGACAACGCGATGGTGAGCGTCACGTTCTGGCCCACCTGTACCTGAATTTCGCGCGCTTCCCAGTTCGAAAAACCAGGCTGCTGCACGCTGACGACGTAACCAGGCCCCGGCGTGAGCGACGGCGCGGCAAACAAACCCGCCGCGTTCGTCTCCAACTGCCGCCGGACACCCGTATTCGGGTTAGAAACGACTACCTGCGCACCGGGCACCACCGCGCCGGTTGCGTCGGTAACGGTGCCGTTGATCGCGCCCAACCCAGCGAGTGACTGGGCCGACGCACTAAATGTGATTGCGCACAGAGCGAGCGCAATGGTATATGCTCGGATGTTCATTCGGACTCCTGAATAGGATAAGGTACTCTTCAATTTTATCGCGAAACTACAAACTTTCCTGTACAGATTGATGAATTCTCAGTATCGAGAGTAGATATTTAGATAGGCTCACAAGATGCAGACGACAACTCGGCGCTCCCTGCTTCAGGCTGCTTCCGTCGCCCCCGCTTTCGTCCGTGCCCTCTCTGGATCCGCACAGGACCGCCCCAATATCCTCTGGATCCTTGCTGAAGACCACGGCCCCCAGTTGGGCTGTTACGGCTACCCCCATGTTGAGACTCCCCACCTCGACGGCCTCGCCGCCCAGGGGGTTCGCTTCAACCAGGCTCACACCACCGCACCCGTCTGCTCCGCCGCACGGTCCGCCTTCAACGTTGGCCTCTATCAGACCACCACCGGCACCCATCAGCACCGCAGCCATCGCAAGGACGGCTATCGCCTGCCCGGCAACGCCCGCCTTCTGAGTCACCGCCTTCGTGACGCTGGCTATTTCACCGCGAACGTGCTCGAATTCGCGCCCGGCGTGCGGGGTCAGGGCAAGACGGACTTCAACTTCAACCTCGACGAACCACCCTTCCAGGGCAAACACTGGAACCAGCGTGCCCAGGGTCAGCCGTTTTTCGCGCAAGTCAACTTCCAGGCCACGCACAAAGGCCCCGCTTTCGCGGCCGCCCGCAAACTGCCCCGGTTAATCGATCCCGCCAGGCTCGAACTTCCCCCGTACTGGCCCGACCACCCGGTGGTCCGCGACGAATTCGCCAACTACCTCGACTGCGTCAACCTGCTCGACCAGCAGGTGGGCGTGCTCCTCGACACTTTGCGGAAGGACGGATTGCTCGACAATACCGCCATCTTCTTCATGGGTGACAATGGCCGCTGCCTGCTGAGAGGCAAGCAGTGGCTTTACGACGCGGGCACCCACGTCCCGCTGATCGCCAAATGGCCCGGCGCCGGCAGACCGGGGTCGGTCCGCGAAGATCCGGTCGTTTCGCTTGATGTCACCGCCCAGATTCTCCGCGTTGCCGGACTCGAACCCCCAGAGCCTTTCCATGGACAGCCTCTTTGGGGCGATCGTGTCCAGCCCCGGCCGCACATCGTCACCGCCCGCGACCGCTGTGACATGACCCGCGACCGGATTCGCGCCGTCCGCGACCGCCGCTACAAGTACATCCGCAATTTCATGCCCGAGCGGCCGTACACGCAGTTCAATAACTATATCCAGACGCAATATCCCACGCGGACGGTTCTCGAAGATCTCCACAAGGCCGGCAAACTCAACGCGGTTCAATCCCTGTTCATGGCTCCGAGGAAGCCGGAAATCGAGTTCTACGACACCCGAACCGACCCTCACGAGGTCCGCAATCTCGTCGCCGACCCCGCCCAACGCGGTCGCGTTCAGGCGATGGGCCGGATCCTCGATCAGTGGATGAAAGACACCGCCGACCGTGGCGGCGAGGAAGAGACCGAAGCCGCAATGGCGCTATAGCGGGTCTGTCCGCCCGGGTTCCAGGTGGGCCAGCCAGAACCCTGGACATGGGCGCTAGTCCCGCGACAGCAGTTTCGATCCCAATGCTCCGCCGATCGAGCCCAGCAGAGTCAGCATCAGAAACTGATACGGGATGAGCAAAAACACTTGCGAAGGCTCACTTTGCAGTCGCTCCAACGCTTTCAGCGCGTCGCCCTGCATTCCTGCGCCACCTGATTCGCGAACGGCGGTCATGAAACTCTCGCTCGTGGCCGCGGTCATCACGATCGTGAAAAGGATCACTGTGAGCAGGAAGCACATGATGCCCGTCAACCAGCCCAGGCGGGCGCCCTCGATCACGGTCAGCCTGAATCCGCCCCGCCGCTGGAAGAGATAGCACGCGAAGCCGCCCGCCAGGAGCGGCGCCATTTGCGCCAGGAAGGGGCCACCTGCGCTGAGGAGAATTCCCAACAGGAAATGAAAACCCGCCGCCAGCATGGCGACGCGGAGCGTGAGGGAGTTGCGCAGATGGATCTCGGGGCCCGCCGGCGCGGCGGCGACAGGTGCCGCCGGCTCAGTCTGGATGGGAGAAGCCGTCGCCGGTTCCGCCTCCGTCTCTCCTGATTCCGCCCCGGACTCTTCCTGTTCCGGATCTTCTTCCGGAACGATTTCGCGCGTTGGCTTGCCGCACTTGTGACAGAAAAGCGCGTCATCAACCAGTCTGGTCCCGCAACTGCAATGTTGTTCCACTCTCTTTCAGTGTCCCGTAGCCCTTCCCGGACGCGCAAGCACGCTATCCTATTGTTCTTCCGATGCCGAACACCACGCTTTTGGTTCTCCACGATCCCACTGCCCGCCACCTCGCACTCCTCGACCGCCTCCCGCAAGACCTCCGGATTGTCGCCAGCGACAAAGCAGAGGGCCTTCGCGCCGCCGCGCCCGAAGCCCAGGCGATGCTTGTCGGGGGCGGTCCGTTCCGGGGCGAACTTGAGACCCTCTGGCCCGAACTCCGGAATCTTCGCTGGATTCATGCGCTCTCCGCCGGACTGGAAGGCCTCCTTTTTCCGCAACTGGTGGAAAGCCCGGTGGTTTTTACCAACTCTGCCGGCGTGTTTGCCCGCTCGCTCGGCGAATTCGCCCTCGCCGGCATGCTTCACTTCGCGAAGGATCTCGCCCGGATGAAACGTCAACAGGCCGCTTCCGACTGGACGTGCTTCGATGTCGATGAACTCCACGGCAGGACCCTCGCTATCCTGGGCTTCGGCGGTATCGGCCGCGCCGCCGCCACCCGCGCCCGTGCCTTCGGCATGCACATCCACGCGCTGCGCCGGTCGCCCGCCGCCCCCGATCCACTGGTGGATCGCTGGTTTGCCGGCGGCCAACTCGATGAGATGCTCACTGGCGCCGATTATCTGCTCGTCAGCGCCCCGCTGACCCCGGCCACCCGCGGCCTGATCGATGCCCGGCGTCTTGCCCTGCTCCCCCGGCATGCCGTGCTGATCAATCTTGGCCGCGGACCGGTTGTCGATGAGGCCGCGCTTGTTTCGGCTCTTGCCGGCCGCTGTATCCGCGGCGCCGTCCTCGATGTCTTCGACCAGGAACCGCTGCCGGCCGGACACCCGTTCTGGGCCCTCGACAACGTCCTGCTGTCGCCCCACACCGCTGACCACACAGCCACCTGGCTGACCGAAGCGATGGAGTTCTTCCTCTCCAATTTCGAGCGCTGGCACGCCGGCCAGCCTCTGCAGAATGTCACCCGCAAGCACGAAGGCTATTGAGGCCCGCCATGGAAGTCACCCTCGATCACATCCGCGCCGCCGCCCGGCGCATCGCGCCCATCGCCCGCCGGACCCCTGTCCGCCGTTCTGGCAGTTTTGACCGCCGCTCCGGGGTCACGTCGCTCTTCAAGTGCGAAAACCTCCAGCGCGGCGGCGCCTTCAAGATCCGCGGCGCTGCCAACTTCATCTACTCGATCCCGGAGGATCAGCGCCCGCACGGCGTCGTCGCGTTCTCCTCGGGCAACCACGCCCAGGCGGTGGCCATTGCGGCGAAGTCGGTGGGCGTCCAGGCGACGCTGGTCATGCCCACCGACGCCCCGGCCTCCAAACTCGCCGCCACCCGCGCTCACGGGCCCCGGATCGTTCAGTACGACCGATTCACGGAGGATCGCGAGGCCATCGGCCGCCGGATCGCCGCCGAATCCGGCGCTACCCTCGTCCCGCCCTTCAATCACCCCTGGATCATCGCCGGCCAGGGCACCGCGGCCCTTGAACTCTTCGAGGAAGTGCCGGATCTCGACGCCCTCGTCGTCTGCCTGGGCGGCGGCGGACTGCTATCGGGTTGCGCGATCGCCGCGCGCGCCCTCGCTCCCAGTGTCCGCGTGTTCGGCGTCGAGCCCGAACTCGGCAATGACTACTGGCTCTCCCGCCGCGCCGGCGCGCCGGTCACGATCGACCCGCCGGAGACGATCGCCGATGGCCTCCGGACCACCACGCCCGGAAGCCACACCTTCCCGGTGATCCAATCCCTTGTTGAGGACATCCTGCTCGTCAGCGAGGACGAAATCCGCGCCGCGATGGCCTTCCTGCTCAGCCGGACCAAAATGTTGGCCGAACCGAGCGGAGCGGTCGCCGCCGCCGCTGTTCTCTTCGGCAAGCTACCCCCCGGATTGCGGCGCGCGGGCGTGCTCATTTCCGGCGGAAATGTCGATCTGGAGTTTCTGGCGACCCTGCCTGCCGCCGATTGATTGAAGATCCTCCTGAGCCCGCCGATAAGGCGGGCATAGGCAGATCTCTTTGATGATAAGGCGGTTATATCCATTCGAACCCGAGCGGGCCCACTGCCGCAGGGTCGCTGCCTGGGCATGGCTGATTGCTCGCCGGGAGGGTCTGGACCCTTCGCTGCTTCCAATCCTGGAAAGAACGGCTCTGCTTCATCACGCGCCCGGACTGGCGCTCAGCGGCGAAGCGGTGGGCCGTCTGCTCGCCGAAATGGAGACACCCCCAGGGGAGGCCGGCCCGGTATCGTCCGCCTCGGCGGATGGCTCGGAAGCCCTTGCGGCGGCTCTGCGAGAGGCGTGTGCGTCATCGCCCGGGCCGCGCGCGGCGCCCCTGCCCCGCCTGTTCCAACTCCTTGAAGCGGCGCATGTTTTCGACGAATGCCTGGAGGCGTTGCCCTACGAGTTCAGGCCCCTGGCGGAACTGCTGGACGATGCGGTGTCGCTCTCGCCCGATCCCGCCTGGACACCCCTGCTGGATGTCTTCAGGCAGCCTGTGCTTTTCGAAGGCGAAGTGTTGGCGGCGGCGCTGGCCGCGATTCCGGTCAACCCGGAGGTCGTGGCGGCGGTAGCGGAGGTAGCGGGCGACGAAAACTCGGAACTTGCTGACTTGGAAAGGGTTACGGGGAAGGACCCAGCCCTCGCGGCCGCCCTGCTGAAGGCCGCCAACTCCGCCCGGCAAGCGCTTCGTCATCCGATTTCGACGTTGACACAGGCGATTAACCAGCTTGGACTGGACGAAAGCCGGCAGGTGCTGACGGCGATGGCGCTGCGGAGGGCATTCGTGGCGCCGGCGGCCCGGCCGTTGTGGCCTCACTCGTTGGAGTTAGCCTCGCTGGCCTCTTCCATCGGTGGTAAAGTGGCCCATTTAGCGCCACCGGAAGCCTTTCTGGGGGGACTTTTGCACGATTTTGGAAGGCTACTGCTGCTCGCGGCGCCGGCGCCGCTGCTAGGATCCTACACGGGACTGCTGGAACGGGGCTGCCCGCCGGTGACCGCCGAACTGGCGCTGTGCGGGATTGACCACGCCGAGATCGGCGCCCGGGTACTCGAAAGCTGGGGTCTGGCGGAGACAGTCTGCGAGGCAGTCCGGCAGCACCACCGGTCGCAACCGGGGATCGGGGCGCTGGGGGCGTTACTCCAACTGTGTGAAGAGATTGCAGGCGCCGGCGAGGACTTGCCCAGCCTGCCGAGGCTCCGGGATTCGCTGCGAACCCTGCATCTGCCGGCGGGCATCCTGGCGGACGCTCAGCCGGCTCTGCCCACGGCACTCAAGGCTCTTCGAGGGGAATCGTGATCCGCAATGGCAGATTCTTGCCTTGCCCCGCCATCAGGGGAGACAAGATGATAATCGGGACTCCATTGACATCGACCACGAGACGCTGCTCGCTGTAGGTCCGGTCAAGGATCTCGACGGTAACGTGTTCCCGGCGTAGACCCATGAACCCGGCGGGCATCAGACCAGCTTCGGTGCGGATGTCTATGGACTGGCCGTAAACGATCCGGTCTCGAATCTCTTCCACGGCGAGGTTCTGGACGACCGCGGTCCGGGCGACGCTCCGGACGCGCTCGACGAGCGACTGGTGGACGTGAAGGATCTGCGCGAAATCCATGATTCCAACCAGGACAAAACGAAGAGCCCAAGCACAAGTGCGCTTTCGATGAGAGCGTTTCCACGTTGATTCTGCCTGCGGGAAGAGATTCTCATGGTAGGTTACTCCGGAGCGTAGACGCCGAGATACGGGAACACTGCCTCGGGTTTGGAAATTCTGAAGGTCTTCAGGACGACGTTCATGGAGAAGTCCCGCACGGAGACACGGACGTAGCGGGGCATCTGGAGTTCGGTTTGGACCGTGACCTCAATGTTGCTGGTATTGAGGCCCTGGACGACCGGTTTGACACCGCCGTCCGGGTTTCCATAAACGGTCATGTTTCGGACGGCGGAGACAAAGGCCGTGCTGGGGGTGGCCGTTGCCGAATCATAGGTCCGGTAACTGGCATAGCGGGCTCCCGCGCGAACGGCGCTGGCGAGTTCGTTGTAGTAATAGAAGGCCAATCCAAACTGGAAGGTGCCGAGGAAGACTGGCACCAGGATCGTGAAAGCGAGGGCTGTCTCGATGAAAGCATTGCCCCGCTGGCCCGATGTGCGGCGAAGGGAAGTCATTGCACGAGCCTCACAGCCCATGCGCCAGACTGCTCAACGCCGGAGTGGTTGACACCCTGCACCCAGGAGCCGATGTACTCCGCGCACCAAGCCTGATTGCCGCCGTTGCCATATTGGCCGGTCGGGCGGAGAAAGAAGGCGCCGATCCCCACCATGCGCAGGTTCGCTCCGGGGGGAGTCCCACCATCGTTGATCGGGACGCCGACGATGCGGCGGCCATTGCCTCTACCTCCCTCCCGGTAATCGGCGTAGTAGAAGGAATTCGAGTCGGTGTCCTGGTTGATCCGCGTCTGAAGAGCGTCCAGGATGGTCTGCTTCGCGCCGCCAGTCATCTCAACGATGTCGCCGATCTGCCGGTACACCGACTGGTAGTCGTTGATGACGGTCTGGCGGATCACGCTCGCGCTGGTTTGCTCGATGAACCCGCGCTCCTCGCCACCCAACGCCTGAGCGAGATCAAGAATCTGTTGGGTGCGGTCATCGGGACACATGTTGGAGCCCTGGCCGCCCGAGTTGGGCAACCTCGGGTTGGCGGGCCAGCGGAGAGTATAGGTTCCGCCGGGAACGAGGCCGAAGTGGATAGGGTCACTCAGGTCATGGGCGAAGGGTGAGAACGGAAAAAGGCCCTCCCGGAAGGAGGTCTTCTCGACCTGGGCCGCCGCGGCCGTGGCGGCCACGGTGGCGCGTTCCTGGCTGACAAGCAGAGGGAGGAAATACAGCCGGGGTCGGGTGGTCGCAGTGACGCGGACGAATCGGCTCCTGGTGGAGGCGCTGGCCAGTTCCACCCAGGGACCTTCGGGAGCCAGGGCGAATCGGGTGTCGATCTCCTGGAACGCATGCTGCCCCAGATCGAACTTCTGATTGCTTCTCAGGGGCGCGCCTGCGGCGCGCGCGAGGCCGGCGGTTGTGCCATCCAGTTCAGCGGCAGCGTCAATTGAGGTGGAGTCGACGAAGTTCTGGGATTCCGTCTTGACGACGAACATTCGTCCAAGATCAATCGCCATGCCGACGGCTCCGATAACGAGGACAGCGGCGATGGCGGAAGCGATGAGAACGAAGCCGCGTTGACGGGAAGTGCGGCGGGTACAGCTTCTCATATACAGACCTTCGACAGATCGGACGACCATCAATGCTCGGAAAAATCCTTAATTTGCCGCAAAATCGGACCGATCCGTCATGAACCCTTGGTACTGTCACGGCCGCAGGTGTTTCCGCATCGCTTAGGATGAGAAGAGAACAACTATGCCCATGTACGAATACCGCTGCAAGCAGTGCGGCGAAACATACGAACAGCTACGCCGGATGTCGGAGGCGGATTCGGGTCTGGTCTGCCCGCATTGCGGCTCCGAGCAGGCGGAGCGGCAGATTTCGGCCTGTTCGATTGGTGGCTGCGGGGGTGGTTCGGGCGCGGGCGGCGGCTTCACCTGAGCGCGCTGACGTCGCGCGGCCGGTCCGGCCGCGATAACAAATAGAAAACAGAGAACTTAGCCAGACTGGCAACGCTTCAGGCGGGCAGCGAAGTCCTTCAGGAATTCGGTGCGCCAACGGTTGACATGTTTGGCTCCGGGGTGGATGCCTTCGGCTGCGGCAGGGTCGGGGTCGTCTATCCACCAGTTGGGGTGGCTGGGGTCGGGCTGTCTGGTTCGCTCGCCGGGCGGCGGGGTGGCGGTGAAAGCGCCGGTCTGGCCGTGGAACGGCGGGTACAGGCTTTCGATGACATAGGGCCAAATCTTGGCATCACGCGGGGAGAAACGGAAGCGCAGGACGCGGCCGTCGATGAAGGCGGGGGCAGGGATCCGGTTGTCGATGAGCATCCGGGTGTGGTGGCCGGGCGGGAACCGTTCGGGAATCGGGATTGTAAACTCAACCACGCCAAAGACTTCGGCCTGATTGGCGGCGGTGGTCAGCCCTGGGAAGACCGTCTTGCGCCCGGGCCAGAGCCGGACGAACCGGCCGCCCCAACCGGGTTGGGCCGGGTCGGCGGGGTTGCCGTGGAGCAGGTAGCCCACCGAGGGACTGTCGCCCATTTTGATGGTGGCCTTGAGGATGGAGGCGAAGTAGTCGCCGAGGGCGCCGCGTCCGGCGGCGTGGGCTTCAGTGAAAGCGCGGTTGCCCCATTCTCCATCCTGATTCCCGCCCACGAACCAGCCGCGGTAAGTGGCATTGTTCTCGATCATCCAGAGCAGGGGGTGGTGTTCATGAACGTAGTTGTAAGCGTTCACGCTCCACATTTTGTTCGGCCCGCCGATGAAGTAGACACGGAGTTTCGGGAGGATATCCGGTGCATCGTGAAGGGCTTGGGCAAGATCTTCAAGGCCGCCCCAGACGAGAACATAGAGCGGGCGGGGATCGGGACGGCGGGCGCACTGGATGAGCCACCGGGAGCCAGGAGTCGGCCGGCCAGTACCGTCGGGGCCGGGGTCGTCGGTGGCGCCCTGGTGGCAGAGGGCGCGAAGGATATTGGGGGTGGGATAGCGCGCAAAACGGGCGTGAAGACGGGGGAAATCCTGCTGGTAGTGGTCAATAACGTGGAGAATATGGTGGAGGCGGCCGGGTCCGTAAGGGGAGGAGAGGATGCCTTCGAGGTCAAGGACGTCTGAATAGAGCAGCAGGTGAACGAGGGACTGGAGGTCGTCGGGGTCGGTGCCGCCGGCGTCCGTGGAGACCAGGACGCGATGCCGTTCGCCGGCGAGGGCGGACTGTGCGAACAAAGGGAGAGGGGAGAGCAACAGGGTGCGCCGGGTCCACATAGTTGCAATGTAATGCAAGTGGAGGGGGAGGGGGTTGAATGGTCGGGCCGCCGAGATTTGAACTCGGGACCTCTTGCACCCCAAGCAAGCGCGCTACCAGGCTGCGCTACGGCCCGAACTGTTCTAGTATAGCGCACAGGAACGATGGAACGGAAAATCGTCAGTTTGGCTCTTCTGGTGGTCCTCTTTGGGGCGGCCTTTATCTGGGGACGGCTGTGTGCCAGGTGGGGGCGGAAGCGGGGATGGGACGAAGCGAAATCGGGCCGGGTGGCGATGTGGGCGGCTCTGGCGGCGCTCGTTCCGGCGATTTGGTTCGGTCAGGTTGGCATGATTATGGTGATGCCGTTCGTTGCGCGGTGGTCGTGTTTCCGGGTGTTACGGCCGGGCGTGGCCTACAGCGAGGTGGATCAGCAGTTTCCCGCAGTGGACCACCGGCTGGTCTCTTTGAATCTGACACAGGTGGAACCACAGGAAAAAGTCCGATAAAATCGCGGGCAGTCATGACACCCCAATGGACCCGCCGGTCCTTCTTTGCCGCAGCCGGGATGCCGGCGCTGGCGGCCGCCTGGCAGCGCGAAGCTCGCCGGAACGTGCTTTACATCAATGCGGACGATTTGAACCACCGGTTCAGCACATACGGTTTCGATTTTGTCCGGACGCCCAACCTGGACCGGATTGCGCAGCGGGGAGTGCGGTTTGACCGGGCGTACTGCCAGTATCCGCTCTGCGGACCATCGCGGGCGTCGATCATGACGGGATTGGGGCCGGAAGCGACCGGTGTGATGGATCTGCAAACCCACTTCCGCACGCAGATGCCCAAAGTGGTGACGATGGGGCAGTTGTTTCAGAAAAATGACTATTATGTAGCGCGGGTGGGCAAGATCTATCATTACAGCAACCCGGGGGGGATCGGCACCGATGGGCAGGATGATGCGCCGACGTGGATGCACCGGGTGAACCCGTCCGGGATTGACAAGAAGGAAGAGCCGCAGATCATCAACTACACGCCGGGCAGGGGCATCGGGAGTTCGCTGAACTTCTATTGTTCACCGGCCAAGGATGAAGAACATACAGATGGACTGGTGGCGCTGGAGACCATCAAGTTGATGGAGGAGCGGCGGCGGGACCCCTGGTTTCTTGGGGCGGGGTTCTACAAGCCCCACTGTCCCTATATAGCTCCAAAGAAGTATTTCGACATGGTGCCAATCGACAAAGTGAAGCTGGTTCCATTCGAGGAGTGGGAGATGTCGATCGCGCCAAAGTGGGCCTATTGGACGCGACCGGCGAATTGGGGGCTGACGGAGAAGCAGCGGCTCGAAGTGATGCAGGCCTACTATGCCGCGGTGCTTTTCCTGGACGCGAATGTGGGCCGTTTGCTTGATGCGCTGGACCGGACGGGCCAGGCGGAGCGGACGGTGATCTGCTTCTGGAGTGATCACGGCTACGGGCTGGGCGAGCATGGGCAGTGGAAGAAACAGTCGCTATTTGAACACGCGGCTCGGACGCCGATGCTTATCGCGGGCGCGGGGGTTCTGGCCCGGGGGCGTGGCTGCGGTCGGACGGTGGAGTCGCTGGACGTCTATCCGACGCTGGCGGACCTGGCGGGCCTGCGGGCAACGCCGGAATATCTGCACGGGACGAGCCTGCGTCCGCTACTGGAAGATCCGGCGGCGAGATGGGACCGGCCAGCAGTGACCCAGGTGCGGCGGCGCGATGGGCAGAGGTGGGTGATGGGCAGTTCGATCCGCAATGAACGACACCGGTATACGATGTGGGACGAAGCGAACGAAGGCGAAGAGTTGTACGACTACGTCAAGGATCCACGCGAGCTCAAGAACCTTGCACGGGAGGCAAGTGCAGGCGGAGTGAAGGCAGCGTTGAAAGCCCGGCTCGGTGCGACAGTGAAATCCCGGCGCGAAACGCCGATCGAAGTGATAGCATAAGTCATTGCAGTCTGGGCTTGACCCGGCGCCTCTGCTCATGGTGTGCCGGGCGTAGCGTTCATAGAACAACAAGGAACAACGAATGAAAACTTTCACGGTCCATCTCGCGAATCCAAGCGATGCAGCCTTTGGCACGGCAGTGATCACTCCGCGCTGGCTATATGTGCTGGCAGCCGCGACGCCGTCGGAGTTTGGGGATCCCAGGATTTGGGACGAGACGCTGGAGCACATGGACCTGGACGCCGTGAAGCCCGGTGATGTAGTGGGAATCGGCATTCATACCGGGAATGCGTTGAGGGGTTACAAATTGGGGCGGGCGATCCGTGAACGGGGCGGCACCGTGATCTTCGGCGGGATCCATCCGACGCTCTACCCCGAAGAGTGCTTCGAACTGGGTGGAGCGCACGCGGCCGTGAAGGGCGATGGCGATCTTGCGTGGGGGCAGGCGCTGCGGGACTTCGCTGCGGGCAATTTGCAGCGTGTTTATGATGGCGGACGAGTGGCGGGCGACGAGTTCAAGCCGGCGCGCTGGGATCTGCTTCCGCCAGACAGTTATATGTGGGCGTCGGTACAGACGGTGCGCGGGTGCCCGAAACATTGTTCATTCTGCTCGGTGTGGCGGACGGACGGGCAGAAGCCGAGGCAGCGCGGGACGGATGTGGTGATCGACGAAATTGTTGAGTTGCGAAGGCGTGGATTCCGGTTTATCGCGCTGGCCGATGACAATTTCTACCCGGTTTCGCTGACTGACATTGCGCTGGCCGAGCGGCAAGGCAATACCACCCGGGTGGAGCAGTTGAAAGCGATGCGGCAGGAGCGGTTCGAGTTCATGGAGCGGCTGAAGGACTTGCCGCGGGACATGACGTTCTTCACGCAGATCACGATGGAAGCGGCCGAAGATCCGGAGTTTCTGGATGCCATGCGCGAGGCGCACATCCGCGGGGCGCTGGTCGGCGTGGAAGCGGTGACTGCCGAGGGGTTGAAAGAGGTGTTCAAGGACTTCAATATGTCCGGGGACAACCTGGTCAAGCAGTTGAAGAAGTTCCGGGAGCATGGGGTGCATGTTCTTGGTTCGTTCATCTTCGGGTTGCCGAGCGACCGGGCGGACACGTTCGACGCGACTCAGGAATTGGCGCAGAAAGCGGATCTGACGTTTGCGCAGTTCGTCATGCTGACACCATTCCCGGGCACGGTGGACTTCGACCGCTGGGAGAAGAACGACCCGCGGGCGAAGGAAGTCGTGGACGGGGTGCCGCTCTCGCGGTACTGGCTGATTCCGCCGGAGCGGCGGCCGAAGATGTTCATGCCACATCCGACGATGGAATCGGCGGAAATGCGGGCACGGACGCAGAAGGTCTGGGACGACTTCTACAGCATCAAGGCCGTGTGGAAACGGTCGAAATGCACGCCCAATCTGCGGGCGCGGCTGGCGTTTGTCTTCATTTCCAAGCTGTACCGGCAGATGTATGCATCGACGGGGATTTCTACTGACAGCGCGCGTCGTGAACGGGCGACCAAAATGGCGCGGATGCTGGCAAAACCCTGCCGGAAGCTGTTTTCGGGGCAGCCGATGCCGGATTTGTCGCTCAAACCCAGGCAGAAGACCCCGGAGTTGCTGCCGATCGTGCAGTAGGGGCTATCCACCTGTAAACAGGGAACTTCTGAGTACCGGATGACCGTCCGTGGCATGCGTGGATGGCGGAGCCGGATTGTGTCCAGGTGTCCCGGCGGTGGGCGCCAGCGAAATGGCACGGCCGGCGCCGGTTCAATCTGAATATCCCCTCCATCTCCATCGGGTAATTTGTTACCCTTTTCTTCATGTTTCATTTTGTCAAGGCCCTGGCAGGGGCGATCATATTTCTGGGAATGGGTCTGTGTGCGCAAGGCGCCACGGGCTGGAGCCATCAGGCTGGGAAGGATGTGAAATGGTACCGCGTATCCCACGTCGGGACGCTCGTCTACGCCACCGATGATGCGGTAGTCTCGCTGGATCCGGAGAGCGGGCGGGAGCTTTGGCGCAGGGATGACCTGAAGAAAGTGGCGGAGTTCAATGTGGAAGAGGTCAACGGGGCTCCGTTGCTGTTCATCGCGATGAACGAAGGCAAGATCAACCTGAAGACGCGGCTGCTCGCCTTGAACGTGCTTGGTGGGGAGACGGTTTGGGAGTCGGAGGAGTTGAAGGGGCACATGGTGGATGTGTTTCCGGTGTACGAAGAAAACCTGGTCGTGCTGGTCAAGACCCTCTACAGCATGGCGAAGTCGGAGTTGCATCTGACGGCGTTCGACCTGGTCAGCGGACAGAAGCGCTTCGAGACGGAAATCAAAGACAAGGCGGACCTGTACAAATCGGAATCGAGCGGTAAGATGTTCACACGGTTCGACTTGAGCGGGCATGCGCAGCCGGTGGCGGTGGACGGGGTCTTGTACTTGAGCTATGCCGGGATTCATGCACTGGACCTGAAGACAGGCGCGGTGAAGTGGGCACAAAAACTGGACATGACCGAGAAGTCATTCAAGAAGACGAACGCGGCGCCGGTGGTGGTGGATGGGTTGGTGATCACCTCGGCAAAGGGGGTCTTGCGCGCCTACGACCGGGAGACCGGCGCTGAGCGCTGGAAGTCACCGGATTTCGGTGCCGGCGTGGCGGAGTTCCTGGTGGATGATGGAGTTCTTTACGGCCGGATGGGGGGAGCGTTCGAGGACGGGTACAGCGGCGAATGGCAGTTGAAGAAGCCGTTGGGGGTGGTTGCGCTGGAGGTGGCATCGGGGAAGGTTCTGTGGCGCTATGACAAGGCCAAAGACGGATTGACGAACATGGCTCTCATGCCGGATGGGGAGACCGTGCTGGTGGCGGATGCCAAGACGCTGATCGGCCTGAGCAAGGCTGGCGAGGAACTGTTCCGTAAACCGGTGGAGTTCAAGACGAAGGGGCCTGGCGTGGCTGCTTCAGCGCTCAAGGTGGGCCTGGGCGGCTTCCGTGCTCTGAAGAAGGACGCGAGCGCCGGGGATGCTCCGGTCGCGATCGTGACCCTGGAGAATGGGACGGCTGTGGTCCGCGGAAAACAGCATATTCTGGCGTTCGATCCGAAGGCAAAAGATGTGGCGTGGGCAACAGAATACGAAGCGCCGGGTGTAGCCGGCTGGCAGAAGCTGGCAATGGCGGGCATTCAGGGATTTGCGTACACCGTCAACACGGCGAGGGCGGCGAATTCGTACCGCGGGACCTCGGAAAACAGTTGGGCCAACCAGCAGCGGACGAAGAATATCGCGGACTATAACCGGTTTGCGAGCAAACGGTTTTCGGCGACAACGCAGTCAGGGATGTTCAGACGGCTGCCGAGGA
>DNFG01000166.1 GCA_003487005.1 Bryobacterales bacterium | reverse complement strand
CCTCGATTCCGGCCGCCCAGCGTGCCGAATACCGGCGCATCATCGGCGATGCCGGACTTCAGTTCGCCGGCCTCCACTGGCTGATGGTCGCGCCCAAGGGCCTTCATGTCACCACGCCCGATGCCGCCCTCCGCGCTCGTGGCTGGGCTCTGATTCGCGATCTGGTGGACCTCTGCGCCGACCTGGGCCCGAACGGAGTCATGGTCTTCGGCTCTCCCAAGCAGCGCGAGACCACCGGCGGCGCCACCCGCGATGAGGCCACACGCCGCTATATCGACGGCCTCGCCGCCGTCGCCCCCCACGCCGCCGAACGCGGCGTCACCATCCTGGTCGAGGCCTTGCCTTCGGACCAGTGCGATGTCGTGCTCTCGCTCGAAGAGGCCGTCTCGATCGTCAACGAAATCAACAGCCCCGGCGTCCGGACCATGTTCGACACGCACAACGCCGTGAACGAAACCGAACCCCACGCCGTGCTCGTCGACCGCTATTTCGAGTACATCCGCCACGTGCACGTGAATGAAACCGACGGCGGCCACTGCGGCACCGGCGATTACGATTTCGGCGCCGTTCTCCGGGTCCTCCGCGACCGCAACTACCAGGGCTGGGTCTCGCTTGAAGCCTTCAATTTCGATCCCGGGCCCGACCGGATCGCCGGCGAGAGCCTCCGCCACCTCGAAAAGGTGATCTCCACTCTATGAGCGCCGTTCCGATTGTGACTGGCGGCGCGGGATTCATCGGCAGCGCCCTCGTTCGCGCCCTGCTCGCCGGCGGCGCTCCGCGTGTCACGGTCATCGACAATTTCTCCTCCGGCAAGCACGAGAATCTGGTCGAAGTGGCGGACCGGGTGGATGTCCATGAGGTGGACATCAGGGACTTTGAAGCCATCGCGCCCCTGTTCACGGCCGGGGCGATGGTCTATCACCTCGCTGCCATCCCCTCGGTGCCTCGCTCGATCGCCGATCCGGTCCCGTCGCACGAGGTGAACATCGACGGCACGTTCAACGTGCTGCGCGCGGCGCGGGAAGCGGGGGCGAAACGGGTGGTCTACGCCGCCTCTTCGTCCGCCTACGGTGACACGGAAGTGCTGCCCAAGCTGGAATCGATGCGCCCGGCGCCGCTGTCGCCCTACGCGGCCCAGAAATTGATGGGTGAGTATTACTGCTCCGTCTTTTCCTCCTGTTTCAGCCTTGAAACCGTGGCTTTGCGCTTTTTCAATGTCTTCGGGCCGCGTCAGGATCCGAACAGTCCGTATTCGGGCGTGCTCTCGATTTTCATGAAGTGCGTGCTCGCCGGCACGGCGCCAACCCTGTTCGGTGATGGCGAGCAGTCGCGCGACTTCACCTACGTGGAAGACGTTGCCGGACTGGTCATCAAGGCCGCCACCGCCGAAGGCGTCTCCGGGATGGTGTTTAATGCCGGAAACGGCAACCGCTACACCCTGAACGAGACCTGGAAGTTGATATGCGCCATCCACGGCGTTGAAATCGCGCCCAACTACGGCCCCCCGCGTGCTGGCGACGTGCGGGACTCGCAGGCCGACGTCACCGCCGCCGTACGCTGCCTGGGACATGCCCCCCGCTTCACTTTCGAGGAAGGTCTGCGGCGGACCCTCGCCTGGTACGCCGAATCCGGCTGATTTGGAGCGGTTTTCAGGAGCAGATTGTCCTGTTAGAATGAGAGGCACGGAGCGTCCATGTACGTCGAGAACACGAACGAACGGAATCTGCTGGTCACCTCGGTGGACTATGTCTTCAACTGGGCGAGGAAATCCTCGCTCTGGCCGCTGACCTTCGGCCTCGCCTGCTGTGCCATCGAAATGATCGCCGGATCGGCCGCGCGTTTCGATATCGCGCGGTTTGGCTCCGAAGTCTTCCGGCCCAGTCCGCGCCAGTGTGACCTGATGATTGTCTCCGGGACCGTGACTCTCAAGATGGCGCCCGTTCTGCGGCGCATCTACGACCAGATGCCTGAACCCAAATGGGTGATTTCCATGGGCGCCTGCTCGAGTGTGGGCGGGCCGTTCAACACGTACGCCGTCCTGCAGGGAGTCGACCGGATCGTGCCCGTGGATGTTTACGTCACCGGATGCCCGCCCCGGCCCGAAAACCTCTTCTACGGCCTGCTGAAACTGCAGGATAAGATCGACCAGATGAGCCTGGCCCAGAGGCCGACCGAAGTCCGGCTTGAGGAAGCCATGCTCGAAGAGTTCAAGCGCCAGGTGATGGTCGCGCAAGTTCAGAATCCCGTCGCGTGACCCTCCGCCGCGATCCCGATCAACTGTACCGCTCGCCTCTGCTGGAGGCCGAATCCTGGCTGGAGCACGCCTTCGGGACCGCTTCGGCCGTCCCGCCGGGCCCATTTCTCGCTCTGAAGCAGGTTCATTCGGCCAGGGTGGCCGGCGCCGGGGATTGGCATGCGGCCCTGGAGGCCGACGGACTGGTGTCGGCAAGACCCGGAGAGCGGATTGCCGTCAAGAGTGCGGACTGTGTTCCCATTCTCTTCGCCGATCCGGTCCGGCGGGCGGTGGCGGCCGTCCACGCGGGGT
>DNFG01000238.1 GCA_003487005.1 Bryobacterales bacterium | reverse complement strand
TCCAAACGCGGTCCAATGCCGCGTTGCTCCACATTGTATGTGAACCGGAGTGCTTAACGGTCGCGGTCGGCGACCAGATCCGTCGCCGCCAGCAGCGCCCGCTGTGCCGGGGACTCGGGGAAGACCTCGAGCAGCGTCCGCGCCTTCGCCGTGAATTCGTTCGCACGCTTGCGGGTCCGCTCGATGCCACCGTGGCGGTTGACGATCTCCAGGATCGTCGCGAAGGGAACCTCGTCGTAGCTGTTGCTTCGCAACACCGAAGCCACCTGCTCCCGCTCGGCTGCGCTCGCGGTTTCAAGTGCGTAGATCAACGGCAACGTGACCTTGCCCTCGCGCAGATCGTTGCCCACCGGCTTCCCGAGCACCGATTCCCGGCTCGTGAAATCGAGGATATCGTCCACCATCTGAAACGCCATCCCCAGATTCCAGCCAAAATCGCCCAGCAGAGCCTGCTCGCGCGCATCGCCACCGCCCGCGATCGCACCCAGCTTTGTGCAGGCTGAAAACAGACTCGCCGTCTTCCGGTCCAGCAGTTCCATCGAATCCGCTTCGCTGATATCGATTTTGCCGATCCGCTCAAGCTGCAACAGTTCACCATCCACCATCTGCTGCGTCAGCGTGATCAGAAGTTCCAGCACGTCAAAACGTTGCAGGCGAAGCGCGATCTGAAACGCCTGCATGTACAGCCAGTCGCCCGCCAGCACCGAAGTGTGGTTCCCCCACAGCACATTGGCCGAAGGTTTCCCGCGCCGCGTGTCCGCTTCATCGATCACATCGTCGTGAACCAGCGTGGCCGCGTGGATCAACTCCACCACCGTCCCCAACTGAATCGCTTGCGCGTCGGGCTTCTGGAACAGTCGGCACGTCACCAGCAGCAGCATCGGACGCAACCGCTTGCCCCCATTGCTCTGCAGGTATTGGGCAATCTGCGAGACCGAGTCCACGCTCCCCACTGATTCCAGGCGCAGGTTCTCTTCCACCTTCTCGAGATCGCCCGAGACAAGGCTCATGATTTCGCGCGCGGTGAGAACCCGGCCCAGTTTGCTGGTCATCGACTCGCTCCAGTTTACTTGGTGGCGCTCATCCCCTGCAAACACAGGCGTCTCCAATTCCCGGTGGTCGCCGCCGCCACCAACTCCAGACTCTCTTCCCGCAACTCCGCCAATCGCTCTGCCGTGCGCACCACGTAGGCCGGTTCATTCCGCTTGCCCCGGTGTGGAACCGGCGCCAGATACGGGGCGTCCGTCTCCACCAGCAACCGGTCCGCCGGACACAATCGCGCCGCTTCATGCACCTCCACAGCCTTCGGATAGGTCACGATGCCCGAAAAACTGAGATGGAATCCCAGGCCCAACGCCTCCTCCGCCTCGCGCGGACCGCCCGAAAAACAGTGCATGATCCCCCCCGGCCCTTCCGCGGGCCAGTGGTCGGAAAGAATCGCGAACGTGTCGTCCCACGCTTCCCGGGTGTGGATCACCACGGGCAGGCGCACCGCCCGCGCCACCTCCAGTTGGCGGATGAAAACCGCCCGCTGCACCTCCGGCGGCGCGAAATTGTAGTGGTAATCCAGACCCATTTCGCCCAGCGCCACCACCTTCGGTTTCCCCGCCAGTGAACGGATTTCATCGTAAGTGGCATCTTCGGCCTTGGCCGCGTCATGGGGATGGACGCCCACCGTCGCAAAGATGAAGTCATACTGCGCCGCCAGCCGCAACCCCGCTTCGAGGTCCGGCGGACCATCGCCTGTCCCGATCGCCACCATGGTCTCGACGCCCGCCGCGCGCGCGCGTTCAATCACCGCTTCGCGATCCGCGGCGAACGTCTTCCCGTCCAGGTGGCAGTGTGAATCAACCAGCGTCATTTCAACCTTGCGCCCACGGGTACATCTTCGAGGAAGGCCGCCAGAACCGGCGGACTGTCCTCCAGAGAGGCCGCCACAATCATCCCATTACTTTGGATGCCGCGCAGCTTCCGGGGCGCTAAATTCGCCACGATCACCACCTTCCGGCCGACCAACTGCTCCGGTGTGTATGCCTTCGCAATCCCCGCCACCAGGGTCCGTGGCTCCTTTTCCGCCACGTCCACCGTCAGCAGCAACAGCTTGTCGGCGCCCTTCACCGGCTCCGCGCTCAGCACCCGCGCCACTCGTAGATCCACCTTGACGAAATCGTCGATTGTGATCTCGGGCGCCAGCGGCGCTACGCCGGGCGGCGGCGTCCACGGCGTCTCCTCTACCGCAGCTTCCTTCTTGCCCAGCAGTTCGTTCACCCGGTCCACTTCCTTCTCGTCAATCTCGAGCATCTGCTCAATCGCTTTCGCCGCGTCAATTCGCGGAAATACCGGCTGAATCTCGCCGATCGTCTGACCCGGCGCCAGTTGTCCCCATTCCAGTTGATCCAGCCGCAATTCCAACAGCGGCCCGCTGAAGCCCAGTTGCTCCCGGATCTTCGCGCACGCCTCCGGCATCACCGGCGCCAGCAGCGCCGTCACCACCCGGACGACCTCGGCCGCCGAGTACAGAATCTCGTCCAGCAACCGCTGCGACTCTTCGTCCTGCTTCTTCGCCAGCAGCCACGGCTGGTATTGGACGATGGCCCGGTCCATGAACGTGATCAGAGCCCACACCTGCTCCAGCGCCCGGTGGAACTCAAACGCCTGGAAGCTCTCGTGGAAGCCCGCGATCGTCTTCGCCGCCTCCTCGCGCACGTTCGGCGCCGCGCCTGCCGCCGGAATCCGGCCCTCGCGGTACTGCCGGATCATCGTCAGCGTCCGGCTCGCCAGATTGCCCAACCCGTTCGCCAGATCCGCGTTGCACCGCGTGATCATCGCGTCGTAACTGAAACTGCCATCCTGCCCGAACGGAATCTCGCGCATCAGGAAGTAGCGCGTCGCATCCGTCCCCAGCACCTGCCGCAGCGGTTCCGGCCGGACCACGTTTCCGCGCGACTTCGACATCTTCGCGTTGTCCTTCAAGATCCAGCCGTGCGCCACCACCTTCTTCGGCAGCGGCAGCCCCGCCGCCATCAGGAAAGCCGGCCAGTAAATCGCGTGGAATCGCAGAATGTCCTTGCCGATCACGTGCACATCGGCAGGCCAGTAATGCTCGCCCTCCACCGCGCTCATGTAACTCGTCAGCGCGTCAAACCAGACGTAAAACACATGCGCGCCTTCCACCGGCACCGGAATGCCCCATTTGATCGACGTCCGCGTGATCGACAGGTCATTCAGACCGCCCTTCACGAAGCTCTTGATCTCATTCAGCCGTGAGCCGGGCATCACGAAATCCGGCTGCTCCTCGTACAACTTCAGCAGCGGCTCCTGAAACGCCGACAGCTTGAAGAAGTAGTTGTCCTCGGTCACCGTCTCGGTCGGACGCTGGCAGTCCGGACACGGGTCGCCCGGCTGCGCGTCATTCACGTACAACTCGCAACTGAAGCAGTACTGCCCCTTGTACTGGCTCGGATAAATGTAGCCGTTGTCCAGACAGCGCTTGAACAGGTCCTGCACCACCGCCCGGTGCTTCTCGCTCGACGTCCGCAAAAACCGGTATTCCACCCCGAACCGGTCCCACTGCGCCATGAACTCCTCGGCCACCGCCGTCGCGTACTCGCCCGGCGACTTGCCCATCTTCTTCGCCGCCCGCTCCACGTTCTGGCCGTGTTCGTCGCTGCCCGTCACCAGCAGCGCGTCCTTGCCGAGCATCGTCTGGTACCGCCGCACCGAGTCGCACACCAGCGTCGAATACGACGTGCCCAAATGCGGAGCCGAATTTACGTAATAAATCGGCGTCGTCAGGTAAAACTTCTCGTTCATCCGTTGCCTTTCCGGTAAACCGCCGTCGCGGCGGCAAAAATCTCTTTCAATGGCTGACCCGTCGCTTCCGCCAGCCGCCGGCAATCCTCAAACTCCGGCGCCGCGCCGCCCCCGCTCACCTTCATCCGCACCCGCCCGTACTCGGTCTCCACATCCACGTGCGCCCGCGCCGCCACCCGGCGCTCCGCCTCGCTGATCCGGATCCCCAGCGTCGAAGTCTCCCGCAACAGCACCGCCGCCAGCCGTTCCTGATCCTCCGGCTTCGCCAACACCTGCACCAGCGTCCCCGGCCGCTGCTTCTTCATGTACACCGGCTGCAACGTCACATCCAGCGCCCCTTCGGCCAGCAACCGCTCCATCGCGTAACCCAGCACCTCCGGCGTCGAATCATCGACATTCGCTTCCAGCACCCGGATCACCGTCGCCTCGCTCGCGCCCGACCGCTCGCCAATCAATACCCGCAGCAGATTCGCCTGCCCCGGAAACTCCTTCGTCCCCGAGCCGAACCCGGTCTTCTCAATCACCATCGCCGGCGGAGCGCCAAAGCCCGCCCCCAGTGCCGCCGCAATCGCCGCTCCCGTCGGCGTCGTCAACTCCGTCACCGGTCCGCTCGCGTACACCGGCTTGCCCGCCAGCAACAGCGCCGTCGCCGGCGTCGGCACCGGCATCACCCCGTGATCCGCCTCCACCGTCCCCGATCCCGTGTTGATCGCCGATACATACACCTCGTCCACCCCCAGCAACTCCAGTCCCAGTGCCGCCCCCACGATGTCGCAGATCGAATCCACCGCCCCCACTTCGTGGAAATGCACCTTCTCGATCGAAACCCCGTGGACCTGCGCCTCCGCCTCCCCCAGTACCTCGAAGATCCGGACCGCCCGCCGCTTCGCCCGCTCCGGCAACTCCGCCGCCTCGATCATCTTCACGATGTGCGGCAGGTGGCGGTGCTTCTTCTGGTCCTCGTGCTCCACGGTGAACTGCGTCCCCATGATGCCCTTCTTCTTCACCCGCTCCGCCCGGAAACGCGCACCTGTCCCCAGCGAATCCAGACCCGCGAACAACGCCGGGGTGTCCGCGCCCGCGTCGATCAGCGCCCCCACCGTCATATCGCCGGCGATTCCCGAAAAAGCGTCAAAATAGGCAATCTTCATAGCAATATCCGCGGCAAAGCCACGCCCGCGGAGCCCCGTAAATGGACATCCGCCAGGCCGCTCGCCGGCGTCTCCTCCACATTCACTTCTATCAACCGCGCACCCGCGCGCCGCGCCAGCGGCGCCAGCGATGCCGCCGGATACACCACCGCGCTCGTCCCAACCACCAGCATCACCTCGCACGACGATGCCGCCGCCACGGCCGCCTCCAGCGCCGCTTCCGGCAACATCTCGCCAAACCACACCACCCCCGGACGCAACATCGCCCCGCATTCTCCACACCGAGGCGGCAACTCCGGCAGTGGCGCCCGGTCGTCCTCAACCTCGCGCCCGCAACCCGTGCAGCGCACCCGCCACAAACTTCCGTGCAGCCGCTCCACCGCGCGGCTGCCCGCGCGCTCGTGCAACCCGTCCACGTTCTGCGTCACCAGAGTGAAGCCGTCCGGGCGCCTCCGTTCATACTCAGCCAGCGCCTCGTGACCCGCATTCGGCCGCGCCGCGCTCACCACGCCGCGCCGCCAGTCATACCACTCCCAAACCAGTTTCGGATCACGCTCGAACGCTCCCGGCGTCGCCAGATCCTCAGCCCGAAACTCGCGCCATAACCCTCCAGAACCCCGGAAAGTCGGTACCCCGCTCTCAGCCGAGATGCCCGCGCCCGTCAGCACACACACGCGCCGCGCCTGCGCCAGCCAGTCTCTCGCCTGTTGGGTCAAACTTCATTATGACCCGCGGCCGTCAGTGTCCGCACGGCCTTCTCCAGATGTTCGCCCGGAATCAGCACCCAGTCCGTGTCAAATGTCGAGATCGCGAAGATGGGGACTTTCGCCTCCGCCAGCGGCCCCAGCACCGACGCCAACACCCCCGTCAACCCGAAATCGAACGGCCCCACCAGTTCAATCACGCTCCAGCCCCGCTCCGCCTTCACCCCCTCCGGCACCCGCCCCTCCTCGCACACCACCGACAACTCCCCCGGCGTCCGCACCACCGCCGAAAACTCGCCCCCCGCCGCCCACGCCGGCATCGCTTCTTCCGCCCCCAACCGGCACACCGCCAACTTCAGCCCGTGCCGCCGGAACTCCATCTTCACAGTCCGTAACGCTCCTTCAGATACCCCCGCCACTCCGCTTCGCCCCCCAGCCTCGGTGTCAGTTCCCCCCACGAACACGGCACGAACGCAATTCCGTCCTGCCGCGCCAGCAGCCGGAATTCATCCAGTTCCGCCGCAAACTGCTCCCCGTCCCGACCCGGCGCCCGGTACCAGAAATACCCCAGCACAAACCGCGTCCGCCCGAACGTCTGCCGCAGCGCCATCAACTGCCGGACCGTCTGCGACAGATCGAAGTACCGGAACCGCTGCTCCTCCCCGTCCCGCACCAGCCTCGCCACGTGCGTCCACCCCGCAATCAGATCCTTCCGTGTCCGGTAGTAATACCCCAGCGGACGCCTCGGCCTGCCATCGTACGCCTCCGCGAACTTCGCCTCGATCGCCACAGATATCGACCCCGGTGTCTCGTGCCGCGGCTTCAACAACAAATCCACCGGCGCCGTCTCCGTCCGCTTCGGACTGAACCGCAAACGCGCGTCAAACTCCCACACATAATCCGGCTCCGCCTCCAGTCCCAGCGCCCCCACCAGCACCCCCGGCTTGTCCAGAAACGGCGCCAGCACATTCACGC
>DNFG01000013.1 GCA_003487005.1 Bryobacterales bacterium | reverse complement strand
CTGGGCAACGGTGGCGGCCCAGGAGGCACGTTCATCCGAGGCAATGATTTCAACGGGTTGAGCGGGGGAGCGCTGGCGGAGCCAGGTGACGGCGGCGACGGTGTCCTGGACCCGGCAGACGGGGTCGGCGGCGTTGAACGTGAGGAAATGCTGGGCGGCGACGGGGCGGTCTGGGGTGCGCTCGAAGAGTTTGACGGCGAGAGTGGTGGTGGTGATGGCGGGGCCGGCGGCGGGCTTGCCGGCGGCGCTGAGCAGGAGGAGGGCGCCTTTTCCGCCTTCTTTCAGGAGTTGGGCGGGGATGCGCCACCCGGCGGCGGTGGTCAGGTAGCCGTCCTTGAGGGCGAGGGCTTCGAGCGGCAGGTCGAGGCCGAAAATGGCGCGCAAGCGGGCGCGTTTTTCGTCTACAGAGAGCGTTTTGGTCGCGTTTTGACAACGTTTTTTCCACGCTTCGAAGAACTGAGCAGCGTTGAGGGCGCTGGCGGGGCGCTCGTCGAGGCGGGCGCGGAGGGAATCGATCGAAGGCGCTCCGATGGTCTCGGTGGGCGGCGGCGTGGCGGGATCACCCCAGACGGAATGGAAGAAACGATAGACGGCCTCGCGGCTGGGCAGGTTGTAATTGTGGCCGGCGGACTGCTGCCAGGTGGTGACCTGATCCTCGGCGCCATACAGGCCGTAGATTTTGCGAATGGCGGGGTATTCGACGCGCGGAACGTCGCGTGTCCAATCGCCGGTGGCGGCGACAAGGAGTTGGGGGCGGGGCGCGGCGATGGCGCCGGTCTCGACGTTGTTGGTGGACCAGCGGAGGCCGGAGGCGTTTTCACATTCGCAGCCGCCCTGGAAGTGGGCGGAGATCATGTTGACGGGCGCGACGGCTTTGAGGCGGGGGTCGAGGGCGGCGAGTTGGAAGGTCTGGGTGCCGCCGCCGCTGGCGCCGGTCATGCCGAGGCGGTCGCGGTCGACTTCGTCGCGGGAAGCGAGGTAGTCGAGCATCCGGATCGAGTTCCAAAGCTGGACGCCGAGGGGGCCATAGTGCCAGGCCTGCTCTTCGGGGGTGTTGCCGAATTTGTGGGGGAGTTGATCGGACTCGTTGTAGCCGACCATGTCGTAGGCCAGGGCGGCGAAGCCCTGGGCGGCGAGGTTGGCGCAAAGGCTCGGGGTGGAGCAGTTGTCGGTGTTTTCGAGGCGGCCGTGGGTCCAGTGGCCGTGGGCGACGAGGATGCCGGGCACTTTGCCCGCGCGTTTGACCGGTAAATAGAAGTTGGCGGCAACCCAGAGGCCGGGCCAGGTTTCGATGAGAACGCACTCGCTGGAGTAGGCGCCATGGTTGACGCGGTTGTGGGGGCGGGTGTGCAGGACGGGCTTGTCCGGTAGGGGCCAGATCCCGGCGGCCAGCAGGATGCGGCGGCGGAGATGGGCGGCGTGTTGTTCCCAGGCTTCGCGCGTGGGCCATTCGCGCAGCGGGAAGACGGTCCGGGTGCCGGGAGCGGCGAGATTCCGGGCGTCGCCGGGCGCAGTTTGCTGGGCGGGGGCGAGGCTGGCGCCGGCGAGGGCGAGCAGGGAGCGGCGGGAGATCTGGATCATGGAGTTTCCTCTTCGACGTGGGCACGGATGATCGGGATGGGCGGAGTCAGCCGCTGTCCGTCAGCGGGCGACTGTTGAATCCGGCGAACGGTGTCCATCCCCTCGACGACCTGACCGAAGGCGGCGAAGCCCTGGCCATCGGGGTTGCGGCGGCCGCCGAAGTCGAGTTCGGGCTGGGGGCCAAGGCAGATGAAGAAGTCCGAGGTGGCGGAGTCAGGGGCGGCCCGGGCCATGGAGATGGTGCCGTCGAGGTGGCGAAGGCCGGTGACGGAGGTCCGTTCGAGAGCGATGGGCGGGAAGGCGGCGGAGTGGCGGCCAGGGGCGGCGCCCGCCTGGACGACTTCGATGCGGATCTGGTCGCCGGGCTGGTTTTGGGGTGTGACGGTGCGATGGAAGAGGCCGCCCGTGTAGTGTCCGGCGTTGATGTAGCGCAGGAAGTTGTGAACGGTGTTCGGCGCGGCGCGGGCGTCGAGACGGACGCGGAACGAACCGGCGCGGGTGTCGAAGCGGACTTGGAGGGCGGCGGGTCGCGAGCCGGATTGAAGGAAGGGGGGCACGGGTCGATTCTATCGCGGCGGCGCCATTCCAGGCGCGGCGTGCGACAATCGGTTTTGTATGTTCACGAAGCCTGCCCGTGCCGTTCTTGCGTTTTGCGCCCTTGCCGCGCTCAGTGCCTGCGGTGGAGGCGGGGAAAGGACCAACGTGCCCGACACTTACAAAGTAAAATTCGAGACGACGAAGGGCGATTTCGTTGTCGAAGTGCAAAAAAGCTGGGCGCCCCTGGGGGCGGACCGCTTTCACGAGTTGATTACGAGCGGTTTTTACAACGAGGCCCGGTTTTTCAGGATTGTGCCTGGATTTGTGGTGCAGTTTGGCCTGCCGGCGGATCCGGCGAAGTTGGACACGTACCAGGAGTTTCCCGACGATCCGGTGAAGCAGTCGAACTCGAAGGGGACTCTGACCTTCGCGACGCGCGGCCCGAATTCGCGGACCACGCAGGTCTTCATCAACCTGGGCAACAACGCGCGTCTGGATTCGATGGGTTTTTCGCCGATCGGGGTCGTGGTGGAAGGGATGGACGTTGTGGAGAAGCTGTACTCGGGGTATGGCGAAGCGCCAAACCAGATGCAGATCCGGTCGTCGGGCAACAAGTACCTGGAGAGTTCGTTCCCCAATCTGGACGGGATCAAGAGCGCGACCGTGCTGGAGTAAGGCAGAGCCTGTGTTAATCTAAAGATTGGTCTTGACTATCAGGGAGCCGGTTCGCTGGCTCCTTTTCGTTTGATGGAGGGCGGCTCCCCCGGTCACGGGAACCCGCCAAACACGAACCCAGAAGTCCCGGCTCCCCCAGCGGGGGTGGAACCGTCGCGAGGAGTTCAGACATCCCATCAGCTATGCGTAGATTTCCATTGAGGGTAGCGGCGGCCATGGTGGCTGGCCTGATTCTGTGTCTGGCACCTGTGCCGGCAATTGGCGCTGACGACACCGCCCCGACGAAGCCCGCCATACGCCCTGATGACCCTGCCGCGCGAGCGTTCCTGAAGAAGGCCGAAGAGCAGAGCCCTGGTTGGGGCGGTTTTCCCGGCTTCGAGGCCCAGCTCAAGGTTTACTTCGAGGGCAAGACCCATGAAGGGAAGGTGGAGGTGGGCTCCAACCGGAGGGTGAAGGTGAGCTTAAGCGACCCTGAATCCAGAAAATGGGCGGTCTCGGCACTCAGCTCAATGCTCTCAAGTGCTGCCCCGAAGCCATTTGAAGAGCGCTACGAGGGGATTGGCATCGTTTTTGGCAAGGACGACCTTCATCCGTTGGGCCAGCTTGTGGAACTGCACGGGGATCCGTACAATACCCGTCATCGCATTCGGGATGGCGAATTCCGAACGACAAGACGGACCCTCAAGGAACACGAGGTGGCGATTAACGTGATCAATATTGAGCGGGACGCGGCGGGTCGCAAGAAGTCCCGAAGTTTTGTGGTGAGCTACTTCGACAAGGGGACGGGCGAGCTCAAGAAGGCGGAAGCGATTCGCGAAGAGCGATTTCTTTTGGGGGGCTATCCGCTCCCGGCGCTTTGGGTGGAGAGTGACGTACGCCGCGACCGCAACGGGACGCGCACGATGACCCTCACGGGCCACCAACTCCTGCCGCCGCCCAAGGAGAAGATCGTATCCAGCCGCTGATTCACAGGTTGACGCGGGCCGGGTTGTTCTGGGCCTGCACTTTCGCCGTTACGATTCCCGGTTGTTATGGCGAAGAAGTGCAAGCGTGGCACTGGTGGACCAACGAGATCAGCCTCAACTCGAAGTTTACGGTCATCATGCATGGGCAGTTCCGGACCAAGCGACCGCTGGGCGAACTGATCCAGGCCAGGACTGGACCGATTCTTCGCTACTACATCAAGCCGAAGACGACCGTCGTCGGAGGGTACTTCTACCGCGGTGAGCAGCAGCCGCGAGCCGAGGGATTGGGCGATTCTCACCGGCTCTTCGCGGGAATGGAAGATTACAAGTTCACCCCGAAGAAGCGGGGACTTCCGGCGGGTCTTCTGGAGTCCCGTTTTCTGGTGGAACGCTACTTTGGCGGTCCAGAAGGGTCGTTGACGAGTTTCACGCGTCTCCGGTATCGCAACCGTTTCAGCTTCCGGGAGTGGAAGGTATCACCTCTGTTCGGTTACGAGGTTTTCGCGTTTACGAATCAGTATTGGGGCCAGCGGCCGCATGGGGGTATCCGCTGGATTATCAACGAGAAGATGATGCTCGACACGGGCTACTACTGGGATGGACGAGCCCCAAGGGCTGGGACACAGAGGCATTTGTTCTTCACGAACCTTCTGATCCGTTTCAAGAAGGTGCCTGACCCGGACTTTCCGAACCGGCCCGCTTTCTGAGGCGTGATGACGAGCAGACATTACAGGCCAGCCATCTTCCTTGGGATCCTGCTGTCGGGGGCTCACTGGCTTCCCGGACAGGAAGTGGACGCCACGGTCACGGGGCAAGTGACCACTCACCGCGGCGAGTCGTTGGGGAACGCGCAGGTCTCGATCAGGAACACCATCACCGGCATCACGCGCGAAACCCAGTCCGACCCTGGAGGCGTTTACGTTGTAAGGTTCCTCCAGGCAGGGATTTACGACATCCTGGTGATGGTGGAGGGCCGCCAGGAGGGTGTTCTCAACAGCTTTCTGCTACGAGCCGGACAGACACTCCGGCTCGACTTCCGGCTGCACCCGCTGTTGGGAGTGGAAAAGCAGGTCAGCCCGACCTA
Organism: Bryobacterales bacterium; assembly: GCA_003487005.1. Classification (GTDB taxonomy): domain Bacteria; phylum Acidobacteriota; class Terriglobia; order Bryobacterales; family Bryobacteraceae; genus PNKE01. The sequence continues at coordinate 12,429 of DNFG01000013.1, read as the reverse complement.
CACCTGGATGCAGACGGAGAGCGTCGCCGTGCGCCGGTTGGTGGAGCGGCGCAATATTCGGGACCTGCCCCTGAATGGGCGCAATTTCGTTCAGCTCACCCAATTGCTGCCCGGGGTGGTGGCCGGGACGCCGGGGTCACTGGCCACTCGGCAGGGACGAGCGTCGCTGGCGGAAGCCTCGCCCGAAACCGGCGTGACGGTGATCGGTGCAAACGGCGCCCGGGACTCGGCTAACCGGTATTTTCTGGACGGGGTGGAGTTCCTGGACTTGCAGTCGAATTCATATCCATTCGCCCCTTCAATTGACGCACTGACCGAAGTCAAGGTGGAGACCAGCACTTACTCCTCACTTTACGGCGCGGCGCCCGGCGCCCAGGTGGACTTGATCACGCAGTCAGGTGGCGCGAAGTATCACGGCGCCGCCTGGCTGTTTAACCGCAACGATTTCTTCAGTCAGGCCCGCGACGTGGTGGCTGGCGAGACGCTGGCGCCGCCGCGGTTGAACCGGAACCAGTACGGGTTTAATCTCGGAGGACCCACCACCGTGCCTCGGGTCATCTCACCGGAATCCACCAGTTTCTTCTTTTTGAATTATGAAGGAGGCCGGTTGCGTGAAGGGCTGGTGAGTGAGCCGCTGCGCGTTCCGCCAGTTGCGATGCGCACAGGCGATTTCCGAGGCCTCACGAACGCACGCACGGGCGAGCCAATCCTTCTTCGCGATCCGCTCGGCGTGGGCATCCAAGGGAATGTGGCGCCCAACGCTGCACTGAGTGAGCCGGCAGCGGTCTTTCTCGGGTATGTGCCCGGGCCCAACGCCGAGGAGGGTCCATTCAATTTTCGGACGCCGGACCGGAAGGCCCGCGCTCGCCAGGAGCAGGCGATCGCCCGCCTGGACCAGAACCTCGCAGCCGACAATCTGCTCACGGGCAGGTTCGCCTTCAATGAGACTTCCGAAAAAGGCGCTCCGCTTTGGGGCAAGGACGAGCGTTTCAATCTCGCACGGGCTCAGAACCTGCTGGGCCAATACACACGCTCGATCAGCGCGACCCGGGTCAACCAGTTTCGTCTCGGCTGGAACCGTCTGGCCGACCGTGAGAGTTTCGGTTCCAGTGGGGAGCCGGATCTCGATGTTGCCGGCAAGATGGGCCTGACCCACGCAGCGAACCGCCCGCTGGACTATGGCCCGCCGAACATCCGGATCGACGGACCCGACGGTGTGTTCGACGTCTTCGCGCTACCCCGGCCCGGCGGTCCCCGGGAGCGTGTCAATAACACCTGGCAGATCTCGAACACCATGGCCTGGCAGCAAGGCAACCACACACTTCGCTTTGGTGGGGATTGGCTCAACAAGCGGTACACGCTGAGGCAGGCGCGTGATCCTCGAGGAACCTTGGTCTTCGACGGAAGCTATACCGGCTCCGCCCTGGCCGATTTCCTGCTTGGCTATGTCCGATCCGCGGAGATCGCCCCGACGCCCACCGTAGTCCGGTTGGGGACCAATTGGGGTTCGCTGTTTGTCGACGATGACTGGCGTGTGCGCCCCAACCTCAGCATCAGTCTGGGCATGCGCTACGATCAAATCCCCAACTTCTCCGCACGCGATGGCCGCATGGTGAATATCGAGCAAAGCGGGTTTGCTCTGACCGGGTTGGTGACCCCCCAAACATCGCGGTTCGGACGCCGCATGACGATGGCGAGTCCAACGAACCTGGGACCCCGTTTTGGTATCGCCTGGTCCCCTGCCCGGCTACCCAATACCGTTGTCCGCGCCGGCTACGGATGGTACTTCACGCCGAATCTGCCGGGAGCCGCCTTCCGCATGGGCGAAGCGGAGCAGGAAACCCGCGCCGCCGCCGTGCAAGGCAGTCTCACAGGCGAACCGGACACCTTCCTCGCCAACCCCTTCGCGGCCGTTCCCGCCGACAGCGGCTTCAATCTGGCCATCAGCGTGGATCCGTACCTCCGGGAGAGCTACATTCAGCACTGGAACCTCTCGCTCCAGCGGCGTGTTCCCCTGGGTTTCCGGCTGGACGCAAGCTACGCAGGCTCCAAGGGGACCCGGCTGATGACAACGATCGACGATCTGAACCGGCCGGTTGAAGTAGTGGACCCACGCGAGACGGGTCTGGCGCCGTTGAACGAACGCCGCCGCTTTCCCGCCTTCGCCCGCCCCGTGGCCGGAGAAAAGTCGATCGGCAACAGCATCTACCATTCCCTGCAAACTTCCGCTTCGCGCAGCAGCCAGTACGGACTGGAGATGGTGCTGGCCTACACGCTATCCAGTTGCTATTCCGGCCCCACGGATTCGGGTGGCCAGGTGGAGGGCGGCGCCTATGCGGGCCGGATCCAGGACCTCTACAATCTGCGGGCCGATCGTTCCCTCTGCGCCTTCGATGTGCGCCACCGGTTTACCGGGAGCGTCATTTACGAGACCAACATCCGTGGCGTGCCTTTGCTCAAGTGGCTGTTCGACGGCTGGCGCATCGCAGCCATTCCCACGCTGTCGAGTGGGATGCCGGCACCCGTGTTCTTCAATGTCGACACCACGGGGACCGGATTCCCCTCGCGGCCGGATCAACTGGCTGGGCAATCCGGGATGTTACCCGCCGGCGACCGCACGTGGGAGCGGTGGTTCAATGTGGATGCTTTCGCGGCGACCGGCTTCGCCCGGTTTGGGACATCACCACGGACCGGCGCCGTCCGTCTGCCGGGGGTGATAAACATGGACATGTCTTTCGCGCGGGCATTCAATCTCCGCGACGACCGGAAAGTCGAGTTCCGCGCCGAAGTGTTCAATGTCGCGAATCATTTCAACCCGCCACCCGGCTCGCTCGACCTCAACCTGCAGTCACAGGGCTTTGGCTCGATTGGCGGCGGTGTACAGGGTGTCACCACACGGGTGATTCAACTGGCGGTGAAAATTCAGTTCTGACGGCGGCGGCGCAGCAGGCCGAGGGCGGCCAAGCCCGCACCGAGCAGCGCCCAGGTGCCAGGTTCAGGGTTGTGGACGAGGTGGGCGGGGGCTTCCCGGTACTCGAGGCCGCCCCGGCTGTTCCAGACGAGGCCATTGACGCCGTGGCCTTCCCAGTTGGCGAACCCGATCAGGATCCCGGTTGCTTCGAGACTGGTGGCGACGCCCGCACAGGCGTATTGCTGTTGCCCGGCGGTCCAACTGGCCGCGGACCAGGCGGAGAGGGCGACCGTGTAGTCGAATGCTTCGCCGAATACGAAGGGCAGGCGGCCGATCTGGGAGTAGCCAGGCGCAATGGCAAACATTTGGGGGTCCCCAGTGCAGAGTCCCGTGCACGCCTGGGCGGTGTAGGCGCCATTGACGACCTGGTGCATGCCCCCGGCAGGCGGATCAGGGATCAGTATGATCAGGTAGCCGGTGGTTCCTTCAAGGCCGGGAGCCGTCACGGTCATGGTGTCCTGGTAACTGGCGGCGGCGGTGGAACGGATGGCGCCGGGATCGGCGCTGCTGCCACTCGCGATCGCGACAGTCTGGACACTCAATTCACCAAGCCGGGCAAAGCCCATCGCGCTGGCGCTCGCGGTGAAGAGCGAATTTTGCGGATCCGCGCCGAGCATGGTGACGCTGGTGAACGACCCGCCGCTCTGATAGGCGCCGCCCGACTGCAGGTGCGCCGCGCCACCTTCGATATTGCTGGTCGCGAAGATGGCGCCCGCGTGTGCAGGCGACGCGGATAGAAGAAATGCAGACAGAACAATCAGGATAAAATGCGTCATCGAAGGATGGCTCCGGACAATATGTGACACCCGCAGAATATCACCAATCGCCCGGAAATTATCCCAAAACCGGCGCCGGATTGCAGAGGAAAGTACCGGTGCCGCCCGTCCTCAGACGGCCATGGCGGCTGCCGTATCGCCCGCGAGCCAGAGGGCAAGGGCCTTACCGGGAAGCCGCAACCCTATGAAAAATGGGCCAAACAGGCCGTAATCGGCACTGGCTTCATCGAAGCGCATTTCGTAGATAAGCTGCTTGAAGGGCAGCGGGGAATCGGCGAACAGGTCGACACCCCACTCCCAATCGTCGAAGCCGATGGATCCGGAGATGACCTGTTTGACGATGCCGGCGTACTTGCGGCCGATCATGCCGTGCTCGTGCATCAGGCGCTGGCGGTCGGCAAAAGGCATGGAATACCAGTTCTTGGTCTCCCCGCGTTTCTTGTCCATCGGGTAAAAACAAAGGTAGCGGGAGGAAGGGATTTCGGGATAAAGGCGGACGGCCATGGCCTTGCGCTGGCGGTCAATGATGGCGGCGGCGGCGCTATCCCACTCCGGGGTGCCGGGGGCGAGGCCCTGGGCGCCGAGTTCCTCGTAGAGTTTGCGCGTGCTTTCGTACAGGCCGAGTTCGACGACGCTGACGTAGGAATGACGGAGTTCGAGGTAGCGGGCGAAGCGAAGTCCTTCGAACTCACGTTGGGCGGCGAGCAGGCCGGGGAAGTCCGGGCGGAAGTGGACGAGGAGCAGGTCGCCTTTGTGACCGAGCATGGCGAAGGCGGCGGATTGCGAACCGGCAGGGGCTTGGCCGGCGGAGTCGAGCCACTGGATGGCTTCGGCGGCGATGTGGTCCCGGGTCTGGAGGTCGGTATCGAGCCACTCGTCCCACTTGACGCGAAACATCTGGTGCAGGGCGCTCGATCCATCGAGCGTCAGCGGAGCCATGGGGAGTGCGGGTGTAGCGTTGGTCATGCGTAGGGGTGGCGGTACGGCGCGCGATAGGGTCGAAGGAGCAGTTTGCGGGCCGCCACGTCTTCCTTGATTGTCTCACCAGCGACATCGAAGTGCAGAGTGCGGCCGGATTTGTAGGCGATCATGCCGAGTTGAACGGTGGTTGTGCTTCGCCAGGCGTCCTCGACGGAGCAGGAGGGTTGCCGCTGGGCGCGGATGGCGTCCAGCCATTCGGCGACATGGGCCGTCCCCAGATCGGTGGAAGGCCTGATTTCGGTGACGCGCTTCTCGGCCCCTTTCGCCTTGGGCATCACTTCCCAGCGCCCGTCGGTCACGAAAATGGTCGCCTTTTCACAGTAGAGGAAGATGCCATTGTTGTAGGCGGGGGTCATTTCGGCGGCGCCCCAGAGGCGGTGGCGCCAGACGACGGGACCCTGATCAAACTCGAAGTGAGCGGTGAGCGTGTCGGGGGTGGTGATGCGGCCTTTGTACTCATAAAGTCCGCCGGCCGCGGTGACGGCTTTCGGAAGACCGAGGCCGAGCATGGTGCGGGTGGCGTCGATCAGATGGATGCCCCAATCGACAAGGTGGCCGTTGCCTGTTTTTTCTTCGAGGCGCCAGGCGCGGTGGGCGACGTTGGGGGAGTAGGGCATTTTGGGGGCGGGGCCGAGCCAAAGTTCCCAATCGAGGGTGGACGGAGGAGGTTGCGGGGTGTTATCGAGGGGTCCGGCCGTGTAATGGATTTGGACATCCGCCTGCACGAGGCGCCCGGCGGCCCCGGAGGCGAGGTAGTCGCGAGCAGCCTTGTACGCGGCACTCTGCCGGCGCTGGAAACCGACCTGCACAAGATTGCCCGCTTTGGCCTGGGCACGGGCCATGGCGCGGCCTTCACGGATGTCGTAAGCGAGGGGCTTCTCCATATAAACGGGCAGTTTCCTGTCGCAGGCGGCGATAAAGGGCAATGCGTGCCAGTGGGGTGGCGTGGCGATGATGACGCCGTCGAGGCCCGGGGCATCGAGGAGTTCCTTGTAGTCCCTGGTGAGCAGGGCGGGGCGGCGTCCGGCCTGTTCCTTGGCACACAGACTGGCGGTTTCCTGAAGGTGTTTTGTGTCGGCGTCGCAGAGGGCTGTGATTTCGACGCCGCCGGCCTTCCAGGCGGCACGCGCATCGACGCCGCCATACCAGCCGCAGCCGATAATGCCGAGTTTCAGGGTCCTGGCCTGGGCGAGGAGTGAGCCCGCGGCGGTGGTGGCTCCAAGGAAAAACGTGCGCCGGTTCATGGCTCTAAATTAGCACCGAATTTCGTGGGATTGACGGCTGCTAGGCTGGAAGAATGGACGCCGCGAAGTACATCTTGTCGCTACCGGAGCGGGTGCTGCGTTCGGCCTCGGCGCTGGCCGGCGGACTGCTGCGGGAGGCGGGGGAGGCGGCGCTGCCGGCGGCGGTTCGGCGGACGCGGCTGTACCGGACGATGGTGGAAGCGGTGCTGCGATTTCTGATCGAACAGGTGGGCGAGGTCGAGGGCGCATTTCCGGCGGAGGGCCGGCTGGCGGAGGATTTCCTGCTGCGCCGGACGGCCGGAAACGGGCTGGAAATGATCGGATTATTGACGTTTCGCGCGTCGCCGGTGTGGGTTTTCGCGGTGTTCGCGGATGTGACGGGCGCCGGACGGCATCTGATTCGCGAGATCGGTGAATCGCTGAAGGCGGAGGGGTTGATCCCGGCAGATTCCGAGCCGTCTTCGATGGACCAGGTCCTGGACGCGCTGGAGGAATCAGTGGGACGGGCGGCCGAGGCGATCAACACGCCGCCGCTGGACGTGGCGGCATTGCGGGCGGAATGGGCGGCGGTCCGGGATCCGTTGCGAGGCATGCCGCGGCCGGGGATTGAGACGCTCGAGCGGCAATGGCGGGATCTGCGGGCGACGGCGGTGAGCGAGGGCCGTTCGGTGTTCGAGTTGTCGTCGCTGATGGCGCTGTCGGCGGTGACGAATCTGCCGGAGCACTTTGTGTGGTTGGGCCGTTCGACGCGGGCGGTGGCCCGGCGGGCATCGCAGTTGCTGTCGGTCAACATTCTCGACCACTACGCGCGGACGCTCGGGGAGATCCGCGAGCAGGGATTGTTGCCGTGGTGGACGCGGGAATTCCGCCCCTACTTGACGGGCGCGGCGCGGGCGTTTCATCCGGAAAAGCGGACGCTGACCGACAGGCTGTTGCGGCGGATGGACTAGGCGCCCGGCACGCTGAGTCCGGCGAGGACGCGCGCGACGACCTTGCGGAAAGTGGGGTGGTCGCGCAAGGGGGTGAAGACCGGGTCGGCGGCGGTATAGATCAGCCAGCATTCCTGATCGGCGACGGCGGCTTCGAGGTGAGTGGCGGCCTCGTCGAGACGGCCGAGGCCCAGATGGACCATGGCGAGATCGTAATTGGCAACATAGCCTTCGCCGGACCGGCCGAGCAACTGTGTGAGGATGTGTCCGGCGGCCTCGGCACGGCCGGCGCGGCCATAGCAGTAGGCGAGGGCGGAGAGCAGGCGGGAGTCGCCGGGCGCAAGGGACTGGGCGGATTCGAGGAGGCGGACCGATTCCTCGGTATCGCCCTGGCACAGGAGCGCGTAGGCCATCATCCGGTGGGCGCCATAGTATTCCGCGTGGAGAGCGAGCGTGGCTTCAAACTGTTCAAGGGCGGCTTCGTTGTCGCCGCGGAGATAGTACACGATGCCGAGTCCGGTATTGGGTACGAGGGCGCCGGGATCAATCGCGACGGCGGCGCGGAGGTGTTCCTCGGCCTCCTCGAACCGGCCCAGCGGCGCGAGCAAGGTGGTGGCGTAGTAGTGATGAGCGTCGGCGATGCCAGGATGGAGGTCGATGGCCTTGCGATAGGCGGCCTCGGCGTCGGGATAGTCCCATTCGATGGCGGATTTGAGGAAACCCTGGCAGATATGCGGCCAGGCGATGTTCTCGTCGAGGTCGAGGGCCTGGCGGATGCGCATTCTGGCCTGGGGAGCGATGCTCGCCGGGTTCACGTCTCCAAAGAGGGCCATCTGCAGGAGGCAGGCGGCGAGTCCGGCGTAGGCGGCGGCGAAGCGGGCGTCCTCGGCGATGGCGCGCTGGAAGCACTCGTGGGCATGGCGGAGACTGGCCGGGGTCAGCTTCTGCATGGCGTGGCGGCCTTCGAGCATGTGAACGATGGCCGAGGCGGGGGTGACGGTGGAAGGCCGCCAGTCGGGAGCGGGACCCGGAGCGAGACGAACCCGGAGGATGCCCGCGATGGCGCCGGCAATTTCCTCCTGGAGGCTGAATATGTCCTCGAATTTGCGGTCGAAGCGCTGGCTCCAGAGGTGGAGCCCGTCGGCCACGTTCACGAGTTGGGCAGTGACCCGCAGGCTGGCGCCGCTGCGGCGCACCGAACCTTCCAGGACTTTCGCGACTCCGAGGATTTCGCCAATGGCGCGGATGTCGTGCGCCTGATTCTTGAATTGAAAGGTGCTGGTGCGGGCCGCGACGCGCATCGGCAGGGCCTGGGCGAGAGTCGAGATCAGTTCCTCGGTGAGACCGTCGGCGAAGTGCTCATTCTCGGGGTCCGAGGAGAGGCTGACAAAGGGCAGGACGGCGAGTGTGGAGGGATCCGGCAATTCGGCCAGCCTCGGCGGTGGCACGCCGGCGGTTCCGGGCCGTTCGAAGGCCGGGGCGTAGCTGCCCTCGGGCAGAGTGAGAACAACTTCCTCGCTGGTGCCCGCTTTCTCGTAGTAGGACTTGAGTTTACGGCGCAGACGGCGCGCCTCCACCCGGACGATGGAATCCACGCGGGGGTCATAGTCGGAGGGCCGGTCAAAGACCTCCATCCCGATCGTGTATTCCTTGAGCGAATCCCGGTCTCCGGCGAGCGCCCGTTCGACGGAGAACCGGAGAAACCGGCGCATCCGCCCGGACTGGGCGAATTCCCGGGAAATACAGATCCGGTCGAGCAGGTCCGCCACCTGCTCAGGCGTGACTCCGGGGGGCAGCAGATCCTCGCCATGGTCCATAAAGCCCGATTCCTCAACCAATTGTACACGTCTCCTCACCGTGAGCTAACTGCTTCTCACTCTGATCCGCAACCCGAATCCCTCATTCTGGTTAAGCCGAGGAGGGACCGATGACGAAAACCACTGAAACCCGCAAGGAATTGGAAACGACGCTGATCGAGAAGGCGCAGTCCGGGGATCACGCGGCCTTCAACGCCCTGATGACTGCCCACGAGGCCCGGATGCGGCGGACGGCGATGCGGATCACCGCTCACGTGGAAGACGCCGAAGATGCCGTGCAACAGGCATTTACGTCCGCCTGGCTGAATCTGGACAAATTCCGTGGGGATTCGGCTTTCAGCACGTGGCTGACACGCATCACGATGAACGAGGCGCTCAGCCTGCTGCGGAAGCGGAACCGGCGGACGTTCGTCGCCATTGACGAACAGGTCCGGGACGATGAAGAGGCGAAGAGCGTCGCGTTGCCCGCTGCGGGAAACCCGGAAGAGCGCTTCTTGGAGCGCGAACTGAAGGCCCTGGTCCGCGAAAGCATGAAACTGGTGCGTCCGGCCTACCGCGAGGCGATGCGCCTGCGGGTACTCGAAGACCTTTCTTTGGAAGAGATTGCCGAACGGATGGGGATTCCGGTGAACACCGTGAAGGTCCACCTGTTCCGCGGACGGCGCGCGATGAAGGGGTTCCTGGTCGAGCGCCTGAGCCCGGCTCACGCGGCGGTCTGAACTACGATTCCATCTGGCGAAGGGCGGCGTTCCACCGGATTCGCCGCCCTTTTCGCAGCGATTCGATGGTCATAATCAGGGCGATGGCGGTTTTGAGACCCTCTTCGACCGGCGCCGTGGGGTCGCGGCGAGTGCGAATACAGTCGAGGAAGTTGCGGATGTGGTCGCGCGTGGCGGGGCCGAAAGAGCCGGGTTTATTGACTGAAACGACCGGTTTCAGGTCCATTTCCTTCGGATTTTCTTCGTAGAGTTCGTAGTGTTCACGGCCGGCGTCGAAACGGGCGCGGGAACCGTGATACTGGGCGAGTTGGTCGCTGTGGAAGTGGTAGCGCATCGCCTTGTAGCCCAGCGTGAAAGTGGCGATGAAGTTGTTCGCGTACTCGAGCGTGACCGAGGCGGTGTCGGGGATTTCGGCGCCGGCGAGATTCACATGGCCGCCCGCGCAGGTCACGGCCACCGGGGCACCGGCGCGCATGAACCACTGAATGGCGTCGAGCATGTGCGCCGCCTGGCCGATCAGCAAACCGCCGGAGAAGTCCCAGAAGTAGTACCAGTTGAACAGCACTTTGTCATCGACCGGCCGCGCCGGGGCGGGGCCAAGCCATTGTTTCCAATCGAGTTTCCCTTCGATCTTCCGTTCCGACAGCGCGCGCTGGTGGTTCAGCCACCACGAAGTGACCAGGCGGACTTCCCCCAGGCGCTCCGGTGTCACGAACGTCGCGGCCTCTTGGAAGAGTGGCGAACTGCGGCGCTGGGTACCGACAGTGACGACTCGCTTGGTCCGGCGGACCGCCTCCACCATCCGGTACCCTTCCTCGATGGTGTGGCACATCGGTTTTTCGACGTAGACATCCTTGCCGGCTTCAACGGCATCGATCACCATCTGGGCGTGCCAGTGGTCGGGGGTGGCGACAAGGACGGCGTCGATGTCCTTGTTTTCCAACAGTTGGCGGTAGTCGCTGTAGCCGCGGGCGCCAGTGCTGGCGGCGGCGAGGCCGGCCTTCAGATTGGGCTCGTAAACGTCACAAACGGCGTTCATCAAAGCGCCGATCTCCTTGAATTCGCCAGTCATGAAACGGCCCCGGCCGCCGGCGCCGATCACGCCCATCCGGACGCGGTCCTGGGCGGCCAGCAGGGCGGAGGAAGAGAGGAGAAACGATCTGCGCTGCATGCAGGGATTGTATCGGGTTCCGGGACGGACTGGCGAAGGGGGAAGCGGGTGCAATCTTTGGACAAGTGTTGAATTGGGTACCGGAGTAGTACCGTCCAGCTCCGTAAATGATTGATTCTATTGTGCGGACCTCCCCCCGCCGGCTGCTATTGGGTCCCCGGCACAATTTGCGGGGGTGGTGGGGCCTTGGAATCAGTGGTTTGCGGTCAGGGGCGGAGGGCGGGAACACCCGCGATGGGAGTGGCCTCCCGGACGGCCCGCGCGATCGCGGCCGCCACGGCTTCTCCGGCCAGCAGTCCAAGCAGGTCGAGTGGCGCAGTTGCGTCTCCGTACGAGAGCGCGAACGCGAGGTCGCCGTCCATCGACGTGTGTACCGGCCGGATCGCCCGGACGAAGCCGTGGTGGGCAAACTGGGCCAGCCGGTTCGCCTCCACCTTGGTGAGTCGCGCGTTGGTCGCCACAACCGCGAGCGTCGTGTTCGTCCGGCCCACCCCGGCGCGGCTCAGACCCTGCTTCATCGCCTTCACGGTATCGGCGAACTCCCTCGAATCGGGCGCCGTCCGGGCGCCCGCGAGGATCTGGCCGGTCTCCGGGTCCAGGACATCCCCCACTGGGTTCACCGCCACCAGCGCCCCGACTTTGATCGCTCCCGCTTCGGCCAGTGCAGTCCCGATGCCCGCCTTCATGGCACGCCGGAGACCAAAGAACTTTCCACAGGTGGCGCCGGTGCCCGCGCCGGCGGTCCCTTCCTCGATTTCGCCGCCGGTGGCGGCTTCGCAAGCGGCTTCGCCCATCTCCCTGCCTGGCCGGACGCCCGCCTTGCCAATTCCCAGATCGTAAAGAATGGCGCCGGGCACGATCGGAACCATCGCCGCGCCCGTCCGGAAGCCAATGCCGCGCCGTTCGAGCCACCGCCGCGCGCCGCTCGCCGCTTCGAGTCCAAAAGCGCTGCCTCCGCTGAGCATAATGGCGTGGATGTGCGGCGTGATGTGGGACGGGCTCAGCACATCGAGTTCCTCGCTGCCGGTGGCGCCGCCGCGGATGTCCACCCCGGCCACCGCGCCCCGTTCGCAGAGCACGACGGTACACCCGGTCACGGCCTCGCGGTCCGTGGCATGACCCACGCGAATGCCGTCGATCGCAGTAATTCCTTGCACGAAGCTCACTGTAACACCTGCGCCGGGATGGCAGCGTGAACCGCCCGGTATGATAGCATCGGGAGTCGAGGGCTCCCTCCCCTTGTTCGAAATCCTCAAGTCTCCCGTCCTCACCTTCCAGGAGTTCATCGTCCTCGCGGGGCGGACCATCCGGGGTGTTTTCCGGAAGCCCTATTACTGGAACGATGTCTTCGTCCAGATGGACCTGATCGGCATCGGCAGCCTCCCGGTGGTCTTGCTGACGGGCTTTTTCAGCGGCGCGGTCATGGCCCTCCAGATGTCGCGCGCCCTGCAAACCTACGGCGCCTCGAGTCAGGTCGGCCAGATCGTCGCCATCACTCTGGTCCGCGAAATGGGCCCTGTTTTGACCGCCTTGATGGTGGCGGGACGCAATGCCTCGGGCATGGCCTCGGAGCTTGGGTCGATGAAGGTGACCGAGCAGATTGACGCCATGCGCGCCCTGGGCACCGACCCGGTGATGAAGCTGGTGAAGCCGCGCGTGCTGGCCACCAGCGTCGTGCTGCCGCTGCTGACCATCCTGGCCGATTTCGTGGGTATCGTCGGGGGCTGGCTGGTTGCTTGCGTCCTGCTGAGCCTGACCACGACCGAGCAGTACTGGAACAACTCCTGGCGCTCGCTCGAATATAACGACATCACCCAGGGG